>NZ_JCANQV010000074.1:0-23093 GCF_059553635.1 Candidatus Streptomyces philanthi | reverse complement strand
CGTGCGCGTCGGGAAACCCCGTTCCGTGCGCCGCCCCGGAGTGGAAGGGTGTCCGTTACACACAACGGCGTGCACACGACAGACCGGACGGAGGCGCACGGTGAGCCGCACGACCAGGGGCGGGGAACGGACGGACCGGAACGGCGCACGGGACCACGGACCGGGCGGCGCCACGGGCAGACGGGACCGCCGGGGGCCGGTCGTCGCCGCCCTGATGCTCGGCATGGCGCTCGCCGCCCTGGACTCCACGATCATCGCCACCGCCGTCCCGCAGATCGTCGCCGACCTCGGCGGCTTCGCCGTCTTCTCGTGGCTGTTCTCCGGCTATCTCCTCGCCGTCACCGTCACCCTGCCCGTCTACGGCAAACTCTCCGACACCTTCGGCCGCAAACCCGTCCTGATCAGCGGCATCATCCTCTTCCTCGCCGGCTCGCTGCTGTGCGCCGGCGCCTGGGACATGGCCTCGCTGATCGCCTTCCGCGTCCTCCAGGGCCTGGGCGGCGGCGCCCTCCAGGGCACCGTCCAGACCATCGCCGCCGACCTCTACCCGATGCGCGAGCGCCCCCGGATACAGGCCAAGCTCTCCACCGTCTGGGCCACCGCCTCGGTCACGGGACCGGCCCTCGGCGGCCTCCTCGCCGGATACGCCGACTGGCGGTGGATCTTCCTCGTCAACCTGCCGGTGGGCGCCGTCGCGCTCTGGCTGATCGTCCGGCACTTCACCGAGGACGACCGGCGCGGGCGGCGCGCGGAGCGGGGCCCGCGCCCCCGGGTGGACTGGCCCGGCGCGCTCGCCGTCTTCGCCGCCGGCGGACTGCTGCTGACCGCGCTGGTCCAGGGCGGCGTCGCCTGGCCCTGGCTCTCCGCGCCCTCCCTGGGGCTGCTCGGCGGCAGCGCGCTGTGCGCCGCCGCGGTGGTGTTCATCGAACGCCGCGCCGCCGAGCCGATCATCCCCGGCTGGGTCTGGCGCCGCCGCACCATCGCCGCCGTCAACGTCTCCTTCGGCGCCCTCGGGCTGCTGATGGTCGCCCCGACCGTCTTCCTGCCGACCTACGCCCAGTCCGTCCTGGGCCTGAGCCCGACCGCGGCCGGATTCGTCCTGTCCGCGATGACCCTGAGCTGGCCGATCTCGGCGGCGCTCAGCAGCCGCGTCTACCGGCGTACGGGCATCCGCACCTGCGCCGTGCTGGGTATCGCGGCCGCCACGCTGGTCCTGCTCGCCTTCCCGCTGCTGCCCTATCCGGGCGCCGCCTGGCAGCCCGCGCTGATCATGCTGGCGCTGGGCGCCGCGCTCGGACTCTTCCAGCTCCCGCTGATCATCGGCGTCCAGTCCTCCGTCGGCTACGAGGAACGCGGCACCGCCACCGCCTCGATCCTCTTCTGCCGCCAGGTCGGCCAGTCCGTCGGCGCGGCCCTCTTCGGCGCCCTCGCCAACACCACCCTGGGCGGCCTCCTCGCCCGCGCCCCCGCCGACATCCGCCCCGGCCTCCCCGGCGACCTCGACGCCGTGGCCCGCGCCCTGGAACACGCCGGCACCCTCACCGCCCGCGCCACCGCCTACCTGCGCCACGCCGTCGCCACCACCGTCGACCACGTCTACCTCGGCGCCGCCGCGGCCGCCGCCCTCTCCCTCGTCACCCTGATCGCCCTGGCCCCACGCCGCTTTCCGGTCCACGCGGACGCGGGGGCGGAGTCGGGGTCGGGGGCCGGGACGGGGTCGGGTTCGGGGTCTGGGGAGGACGGTGGGGGGTCGGGGGCGTAGGGGCGGGGCTGGTGGGACGTACGAGCGTGCCCGGCGCAGCCCGGCTCGGCCTGCGCCGGCCCGGGGCGTACGGTCGCGCCCGGCGCAGCGTGGCGCCTACCGACGTGCCCGACGTGGCCCGACGCGGGGTGTGCAGGAGCCCGACGCGGCCGCAATCGCGGGGCGCACCCGGCGCCGCGCCAACCGGGCCGCCCCCACCGCTCAGCCCTGGATATGCGGAAGCTGCGTCTCCAAGGTGTCCTCATTGTCCGGATCGACGGGACGGCGCCGCACCGTTCCGCCGACCGTGTCGCCGACCGGTTCGGCCCCGTGTGAGGCCGCGGGTTCCGCGTCGTCCGGGTCGTCCTTCTCCAGGGGGATCAGGGCGACCTCGCGCGGGTCCTTGCCGGTCAGGGCCGCGAGGGTGTTGCGGACGTGGGTCATGTGGGAACGGAGTTCCTCACGTTCCGCGCGGTCCTGGCGGACGGCCTGCTCCGTGGCCCGTTCGATGCGCTCGACCTCGACCCGGCTCTGTGCCAGTACCTCGGCGGCGCGGTCCTCGGCGTCCTCCTGGCGGTGCCGGGCGTCCTCCTCGGCCGCCGCCATGACGCGGTCCGCCTCGGCGACGACGACGCGGCCCTGCTCCTCCAGCTCCGCGATCCGCCGTTCCAGCTCCTCCTCGTCCTCGGCGATCCGCCGCCCGGCGGCCTCCCACTCCTCGGCCTGCCGTTCCTCCTGCTCGCGCAGCATGTCCTTGGTGCGCCGCCGCATCTCCTCCAGCGCGGCGTCGGCCTCGGTGCGCCATTCCGCGGCGTCCTTCTCCGCGTCGGCGATCCACGACGCGGCGTCCGAGCGCGCGGCCTCCAGCGTGCGCCGTTCATGTTCTTCCGCTTCCTTGCGACGGGTTTGCGAAAGCTCCTCGGCGGCGTCCGCCACCTCCTGCGCGTAGTCCGCGGTCTCGGTCCGCAGCTTCTCGGCGTCCTCCTCCGCCCGGGCGCGCAGCTTCGCCGCCTCGGACTCGGCGGTGGTGAGGATCAGCCGGGCGTCGGGGCCCAGGGACTCGTAGGTCTGCGGGGGCAGCTCCGCGAGGTACGCGCGCAGCTGTGCCAGCTCCGACTCCATCTCTTTGGCGAGCACGGTGAGCCGCGCGGCCCGCTCCCAGCAGGAGTCGCGGTCCACCGACAGTCCCTCGACCCGGCGGTCCACCTCGTCCTGGCGGTAGCCGCGTCCGCGTACGGTCTCGAACCCGTGCGGCGAAACCGGTGCACTCATCCCTCAAGCCCCTCTCCGGCACGCGACGTCCCGCGCGCTTCCGTGCGGTCGCGGCCGGTCCGCTCGGTCCGGTCGTCCCCATACACATCTTTCTGGAACGGTCGGAAGCGGTCGTAACACGACACTCCGCGCCTTCCGTCACACCAGGATGCGTCACTTGTCGAAAGAAGTCGGAATTTGATCATCCTCACGGAGAGCCTGGAACAAAATCCGCGCCTTCGCCTCGTCCCACAGCAGCACATCACCGGCGCCCGCCACCGCCACCCCGGGCCGCGCGACCGGCACCGTCACCGCCGTATCACTGTCACCGGCCGCCACCCGCATCGCCCGCACCATGTCCAGCAGTTCGGGCACCCCGGTACTGGTGTCCACCCGCAGCGCGGCCAGCGCGGCACCGGTCACCGGTATCAGCCGGGACGGGTCGAGATATACCCCCGGCGCGGACATCTCCTCCGCCACCGCACCTATCAGCTGCCGCTGCCGCCGCACCCGCCCCAGGTCCCCCTCGGGGTCGGTGTACCGCGCACGGGCGAACGCCAGTGCCTGTCGGCCGTCCGCCTGACGGCACCCGGCCGGGAAGTCCGCCCCCGACTCCGCGTCTTTCAGTGGTTTCTCCAGGCACAGCCGCACCCCGCCCACCGCATCCACCACCCGGACCACCCCCAGGAAGTCCACCTCCGCGTACCGGTCGATCCGCAGCCCCGTCGCCTGCTCCACCGTCCGGGTGAGCAGCTTCGGCCCGCCCATCGCGTACGCCTGGTTGATCTTCCGCCGCCCGTACCCCGGTACGGCCACATAGCTGTCCCGGGGAAGGCTGACGAGATACGGGCCGTGCCGGCCGTGGTGCAGCACCATCAGCGTGTCGGTGTTCCGCACCACGGCATTGCCGACATGCAGCTTCCTGCGCTGCCCGGGGGTGAGCCCGGAACGGCTGTCGGACCCGATGAGCAGCCAGTTCGTCCCCTCCCCCTCGGGGGGCCGCCCCGGGTAGTCGCCCAGCGCCTCCACATGGCGCACCTGACGCCCCGCCCACTCGTACAGCGCCACCCCGCCCGCGGCCACCACCAGCGCCAGCGCCATCACCGACACCAGCCCCCACAGGCAACGCCTGCGCCACCTCCGGCCCGGCGCACGACACGACCGCGACGCTTCCGGCTCTCCCATACGGGCATGGTCGCGTCACCGGGGCCGCACCGCAGCCGGAGCGGACACGGCCCCGAAGGGCGGGTGCGGTTGACGCATACGGGTGAACGGCGGGAGGCGGGGCGGCGGCCCGTACCGCACCCGGACGAGTGAGCGGCCGTGCCCCGCACCACCCGGGCGCGGGACACGGCCGCTCGAAGGCCGCTCATCGGGAGGCGTCTACAGCAACCCGTCCCACATCTGTTCCAGCAGCACCGACCACCAGGTCTCCGGCGAACCGAGTGCCGGGGGGTCCAGGGCGACCAGTTGTGCCTGGAAGTCGACGGTCCAACGGCCGGCCTGCTCCGGCGTCAGCCCGTACCGCAGGCGCCACATCCGCCCCAGCATCGCCAGGCAGCGCACGAACTCCGGCAGACCGCTGTTCACGAACTGCGGCACCGCCGCACCACCGCCCGGCCCCGCCTCCATCGGCACCGCGACGATGTGCGCGGTCCCGTACTGGACGCAGAGCTGACGGCCGAAGTCGTTGCCCACCACGAGGTACGACGCGGCGTCCGCCGCCGGGACCACCCCGCGCTCCGCCGCCAGCTCCGCCAGCGTCGGCACCGGCCGCCCCGGCTGGGCCTGCGCCCAGAAGAACGGCCCGAAATCGACCGGCAGACCGCACCACACCAGCGTCTGCGCGACCGCGTCCGGCACGCCCTGCCGCGACACCGCCCGCTGGTCGAACCGGAACACCGCCTGCGGACCGAACGCCTGCTCCAGCTCCTGCGCCAGCCCCTGCGGAGGCACCGGGGGCATCGGCGGCACCTGCGACGGATGGGGCAACGGCGCCCGCACCGGGGCCGGACGCGCCGGGCCGTCCGCGACCTGGTGCAGCTCCCCCTGGTGCTCGACCAGATGCCGTACGCCCTGCTGCCGCGAGGCATGGTCCCTGCCGTACGCGGCGGTGTGACTGATCCGCACCTGCGGCCAGGTCTCCCGGATCATCCGCGCGCAGTACCCACCGGGCAGCTCACAACTCTCCAGCTCCGTGTGCAACTCCACCACCTGCTGCGGCGGCACATTCATCCCCCGCAACTCGTGCAGCAACTGCCACTCCGGATGCGGCGTCCCGGGCGCCGACCGCCGCACAAGCTTCTGCTCGGACCCGTCCGGCGCCCGGTAACTCAGCACTGCCATGTAACCGGGGCCGACGGTGGGCACGCTGCCGGGGGTGTGGGGGTAGCCGTAGGCGCCTGGGGGTGGAGATTGGGGGATGGCGGGGGTGTGGGGTGTGCTCGGGGTGCCGGGTGTTCCGAGGCCGGTGGGCGTGCCGGGGGTGCCGAGGCCGATGGGTGCTTCGGATGCGCTGGGGCCGCCGTGTGCGCCGGGGGTGCCCGCCGCGCTGGAGTCGGCCGAAGCGCCCGTGACGCCTGGGCCGCCCGCGATATCTGGGGCGTCTGCCGCTACCGGGGTGTCGGGGCTGCCGGACGTGCCTGCCGCGCCTGAACCGTCAGGCGTCATGGACGTGCGGGAACCGCCGGACGTGCCCGCATCGCCGGGTGTGCCGGACGTGCCCGCACCGCCGCGTGTGCCTGAAGCGTCGGGTGTACCGGCCGTACCGGACACACCTGACCTGCCAGAGGCACCAGGCGTACCTGTGCCGCCGGGCGTACCGGCCGTACCCGGCGTGCCTGCACCGCCAGGGGCGTCGGGTGCGTCAGAGGCGGGCGTGCCAGGCTCGGGTGTGCCAGCGCTACTGGGGCCCGTGCCCGTACCAGGTACAACGGGCACACCGGAGCCGCTGCCCGCACCGGGTACGCCGGCCTCGGGTACGCCGGAGCCAGCCGTACCGCCGGTGGTGGCGGGGGTGTCCGGTCCGGTGGCGAGGGCCGCACCGGGGGCGAGCATCGTCGCCGCAGCGTGGACCGCGCGCTCGGCGCCGGGGGCCGGTGCGGGGGGTGGTACGGGCGGGTGCGGGCCGTCCTGGTCCGTGGCACGGCGGCTCTCGGTATCCGCACCGGGCCGGGGCGGCGGCTTCGGCGCACCCGGCGGCGGGGGCGGCGGCATGCCCGGTCCGCCCGTCACAGGGCCGCCGACTGCTTCCCGCGGAAGCGCGGCACCGGCGGCAAGCATCGTCGCGGCCGCGTGCACCCCACCTCCGGGGCCCGTTCCTCCCGTGCCGGAGGCGGGGCCTTCGCCGGACCGGGGCTCCGGAACCGTCGGCCCCCCTGTCCCGGCCGCAGGACGGCTCTCCTCGTCCGTTCCGGGTACGGCGTCACCGCCGGTCGCGTCCGGACCGTCGATCGCGCTGAGGTCCAGCCCCTCGGCGTCCAGCTGGGAGACCAACTGTGTCGGTACGTACCCGCCGGACGGGGAGCCGCCGGCCGACGGCGCGGCGGCCGCGTCCGCCCGCGCGGGCGTTGCCTGCCCCGCGTCGGGCAGACCCGGGGACGGCGGTGGCGCACCGGCATCACCGGACGGCACGGCGCCCCCGGACGACACGGGTGTCACGGTGTGCCGCTCCTCGGTGGACGGCACGGGCGGGGGCGGCATACCGGGGCCACCCGACGCCCCCGGGTACGGCGCCGCAACACCGCTCGGCGGCGGAATATCGGTGACCGGCACCCCGGACGGCGGCGGAAAGTCGAACAGCCCGGACTCACCGGGCGCCACAGGCGGCATCGGCGGCGCGACGGGGGCTCCGGGGACGCCAGGGCCAGCATGGCCCGAGGCCCCACCCGCACCAGCAGACCCGGCATTCCCCGAAGCCGCGCCCGCGTTGCCAGGCCCGGTGCCGCCGTCCGTCTCTCCCGGCCCTTCCACACCACGAGGCAGCCCGGCGCCCGCCTCCGGGTCGGCCAAGGCCGGTGCGATCCGGGTGGGGGGCAACTGGCTGCCGGTCCGGAGGAGTTCCGTCTTGGCCTCCGGGCGCGATCTGGGCACCGACGCCGACACGTCGCCCCCGACGTCGACCAGCGGTGGTGCGAACACCGTCTTGGGAAGCCCGACCGACCGGTCCTCGCCCTCGCCGTCCCCCGCCCCGGAACCGGATGCGGCAGTCACGTTCACCTCGGCCCAGGCATCCGCGCTTCCGGACGCAGCACCATCGGCCCCGTTCTCGGCAGCCCCTTCAGCGCCACTTGCCGCCTGAGCACCAGCAGGCCCAGGACCCGTCGTACCTGCCCCGGTCGGAGTGCCGCTCTCGGAAACGCTGGTACGCCCGGGTGCGCCGTCCGGTCCGTCGGCGGAAGCACCGCTGGCACCGGCGTCACCACCGGCTCCAGGCGTCAGCCCGTCCGAGGCCGCCTCGGTGCCACCGGCAGCTTCTACGGCGCTGTCCGCCCCGGGCACACCACCGTCCGCCCCAAGCGCACCACCAACGACACCCGCCGCATCTCCAGCCCCCGCGCCGCTGCCTTCTCCGCCGACCCCGCCGGTTCCTCCGGCCCCGGCGAACGCCCCGCCCCCACCGGCCGCGCCGTCCACACCGTCCCGTCCCGGCGCCCCCGTCGCGTCCGAAGCCTGCTGGTGCCACTCCGGGGGGACGAGGACGAAGGACGTGGCCTCCACGTCGATGCGGCGGCGGGTCGGGGCAGGGGTGTCGGCGGTGGGGCCGTACTCCTCCTCGTAGCGGCGGATGACCTCGCCCACGGGCAGGCCCGGCCACAGGGTGGTCTCGCCGCTGTCGCGGGCGATGACGAGCCGGGTGCGGGCGCCGTCGCCGCGGGGGCCGTCCTCGCGGTCCTCCGCCCAGGCGACGAAGCCGAGGGCGAACTCCCGTACGCGTACCTCGCGTTGGTACTGCGGATGGACGTCGGCGTTGACCCACAGTTCCGCGCGCTCCTGCGCCTGCGCGAACGTCACCATCGCGCTCATCCCTCCACCGGAACGGCGTGCGCGAAGCCGCCGTCCACCATCAGGTTCGCCACGGTCTCCAGCTCCGGCGGGTTGCCCGCAAGCCGTTGCAGAAACTCGTCGAAATCGGCGCCACACGGCAGCAGCAGCCGTTCCACCCGTTCCTGCACCGTCCAGCCGTCGCGGTCCCGCGCGTCGTCGTACGGGCAGAACCACACCGAGCCGCGTGCCTGGCCGCGGGTCTTCACCGCGATCAGGCCGCCCTGGGCGAACGCCACTCCCAGGTAGTCCTTGGTGATGTGGTCGCGCAGGCACTTGTTGACGTAGACCAGGTCATTGACCGCGGCGTCGTCGCGCACGGAGAAGAACGGCTGGTCGACCAGGAGTCCCAGCTCCGCGTCGAGCGCCACCCCCACCGGGGCGCAGCCGCCCGCCGCCTTCAGGAACGCGCGGTAGGCGCCGGGCAGGCGGTAGCCCAGCCCTTCCTCGGCCTGCGTCAGCTGGTCCTCGCCGACCGACAGGCCCCGGTGCGGCAGTCCGAAGTGCGCCGGCCGGGTCTCCTGCAACGGCCGGGTGCCCCGTTTGTCCTGTGCCACGGCGGCCGTCGCGAGGCCGCCGTGGTGGCGCAGCAGCGCCTTCACCTCGACGGGGATCAGCTCCAGCCGGCGCGTTCCGGCGACGTGGTGCCAGGTCCAGCCGTGGGGCGTCGCCACCGCGGGACCGTCCGCCCACAGCTCGTGCCCGCGCGCCCGCATCGCCGCGTTCGCCGTGACGAAGTCCGTCAGCCGCAGTTCGTCGACGCCGAACCCCTCGGGCGGTTCGGCGATCTCGACGGCGGCACGTGCGTACGGCGAAAAAACCGGAAAGCCGTTGCGGTCCACGCGGACGCCCGCGGGGTACCGGGCCGCGCGGACGGGATCCGGGAAGTGCACGATCTGCCCGGCATAAGCGCTGTTCGGTGGCGCGGCTTGCTGCCCGAGCCGACCTGTCGTCATCGCGGGGCCCCCTGGCTGATTCTGGCTGACTGGGCACAGCCTATGCGGTGCGGCAATACCGTCCGACGGTCACCGGTCGCTCTTCACGGCGCGTCCCCCCACCCTCCGAACACCCCTCCGATCCACCCCCGTACCACCGGCGTCACCCCCACTCCCCCGACGCCCCGTCACCGGCACTGACCTCCCTGAATGCCGGGCCGACTACCGCAACGCCCAGCACATTTGGCAGGCTGACCTCCGCAAACCGGGGGATTGCAGGGAGGGAAAGCAGCACCATGAGCACGACCGCACCACACACGGCCGCCACCGGCGACCCCCGCATCAGCTGGAGCGGCACCGCGGGCACCGACCACGCCCCCGCGCTCCAGCAACGCCGCGACGGCATCCTCCCCGCCGTCGGCGCCGCCCTCTCCGTACGCGGCCGGACCCTCACCTGCACCGCGGGCAAGGGTGAGCAGCCCCCCACGCTGCACCCGCTCGTCCAGGACTTCCTGGACGCGCTGCCCACCGCGCAGCGGGAGCGTTTCACCGGTCGCTGTCCCGAGGCGGTGCTGCTCTCCCGGCATCTGACCACCGTCGAGGCCAACCGGGGCAAGCGCGCCTCCCGCAAGCCGCTCACCAACGGCGAGGCCCGCCGCTCCCTCAAGCACTCCAAGATCACCGCACGTCACATCCGCGAGGACGGCGACCCCCGGCACGGCAGCTACGCCCCGCCGTGCCGTTCCTGCGACGCCCTTCTCGCCCACTTCGGCGTCATGCCCGTCGGCAGTACGCCCGCCGGGAGCTGACCACCGCCATGCCGTCCTCCACCCCCCGCGTCCCCGCGCCCGCCTCCGGGTCCACCCGGTTCTCCCCCGCCGTCGACGTCGCGCTGCACAAGGCCGGCTGGACGCCGGGCCGCCGGGACATGAAGCAGGCCGAGCGCTGGGCCGACACCCTGCGCGGGCATGTCTCCCCCGCCGGGCACCGCCACACCGTCTTCGCGGCCGCCGTCGAGGCGTGGGCCGAGTTCGGCGGGCTCCACCTGACCGGGACCGGTCCCGGCAGTCACATCGCCCCCACGCCGTTCACCGTGGACCCGCTCCTCGGCCTGCACCACGCCCGTACGCTCGGCGATCTCGGACGGGCCCTGGGCACCTCGCTCGCCCCGCTCGGGCAGGAGGAGGGCACCGCCCTCGACGGCAGCGTCCACGGCCAGGCCGTCCTCGCCGTCGACGCCGAGGGCCGCGTCTACAGCATCGACCACACCGGCGACTGGTACCTCGGAGCCACCGTCGACCAGGCGCTGAGCACTCTCCTCCTCGGCCGCCGCCCGACCCGGCTCACCCCCGCGCCCGCGCCGGAGTGAGCCGACAAGAGGGGCGTGCGGGGCCTGGCGGGCGCCCCCCGGCACTGCTCGCACCCGGCGTGCACGCCGGAGCGACGGCCCCGGCGCGGCGTACGCGGAGCGTCCCGCTCCTCACCCCGCCACAAGCCGCGAAGCCGGCACCACCGCCGACACGCGGAAGCCCCCCGCGTCCGTCGGCCCGGACACGAACACGCCGCCCAGGGCGGTCACGCGCTCGCGCATGCCGACGAGGCCGTTGCCGCCGCTCGGCAGGCCCGCGTCGGTCGCGCCGTGCTCGGAGGGGCCGTTCTCGACCTGGACGGCGACCTCGTCCCCGCGGTGGGCGAGCCGTACGCGGGCGCGGGCGCCCGGCGCGTGCTTGTGGACGTTGGTCAGCGCCTCCTGGACCACGCGGTAGACGGTCTGCTCCACGCCCCCGGCGTACCGGCGTCCGGGTGTGTCGTCCGCACCGTCCACCGTCAGCTCGACGGCCATCCCGGCCGCGCGGGACTGGCCGACCAGCTCCCCCAGTTCGGCGAGGCACGGCCCGTCGGCCTCCGCCTCCGCCGCTCCGGGTGCCGTGCCGTCCGCCGGGCCCTGCTGCCGCGGCACTCCGGCGGCGGCGCGGGCGCGGGCCTTCTCCTCCGCCTTGGACGCCACCGCCACCAGCCGCTCGGGCTCGCCCGAGGGGGCCGGGCCCCGGGTGGCGGGGCTCTCGGAGGTGCGCAGGACGCCCAGCATCTCGCGGAGTTCGGTGAGTGCCTGACGGCCCATGTCGCCGACCAGCGCGGCGTTCTTCGCCGCCTTCTCGGGGTCCTTGGCGACGACGGCCTGGAGGGCGGCGGCGTGGACGACCATCAGGCTCACCCGGTGGGCGACGACGTCGTGCATCTCCCGGGCGATCCGCGTCCGCTCCTCGTTGCGGGCCCACTCCGCGCGTTCCTCGGCCCGGTCGGCGAGCAGCGACAGTTCGCGTTCCAGGCCGTCCGCGCGCTCGCGCAGGCTCTCCACCAAGCGCCGTCGGGCGCCGATGTACAGGCCCCACAGGAGCGGAGGGGCGGTCAGGATCAGGCCGAGGGCCACGGCCATGATGGTCACGACCCACCACGACGGGGCGGCGTCGGGTGTCTCGTTCACCTGCTGGTGGGCGACGACGGCCGCCGAGACCAGGGTGCCGGTCACGGTGACCCCGGCGAGCAGTGCGGTCACCCGGCGGGGGGTGTCCGAAGCGGCGAGGGTGTAGAGCCCTATGAGTCCCAGTAGTCCGCCCATGTCCGCGGGCATCACCGCGATCAGTACGAGCACCACGACCACCGGCCAGCGCCGCCGTACCAGCAGCACCGATCCGGCGATCACGCCGAGCGTCACGCCCGTCCACACCGGGACGCCGGCACTGTTCGCGGCCTGCACGCCCTCCAAGGCGCATTCGAACGCCGAGAGGAGGGCGAGCACCACGTCGAGCACCATGCTCCGCCGTCGCTGCCACCACCACGGCCCGCGCGCGGGCGCGCGCACGCCCTCTTCCTCCGTTGCCCCCGTTGCACTCATGGCGACCAGCGTAAGGGCGAAGTGGCGTGATCTTCGCGGCAGCGCCCCGGAGCGGACCGTCCCCTTACCCACAGTTATCGCGTGAACCGCCCTCGAAGCTGTGGTTCACCCCTGTATCTGGCGATTTCGCGCCCTTGCGCGGACCGTCGGATTCCGGACAGCGGAGTTTCCACCGGCGGCGGGGCCGCCCGGAGTTCCGTGAGGCGCCCGGCCGAACCGTCGCGTCAAGGGCCGGTGGTACGGCATAGTGTGGGGAGCCGAGCGATCGACCTGACAGGATGTCCGTTTCGATCCGCTTTGCGGTCCCCTGTGGTGTAATCGGCAACACTGCGGTTTTTGGTACCGTCATTCCAGGTTCGAGTCCTGGCGGGGGAGCACAACGGCATTCGGGTCCTGGCCTTTCCGGTCGGGACCCGCCTGCGTTTCGGCCGCCCTACGCCCCGGTATCCTTCGCTTGACCACCACCCGAAGTAGCCAAGAAGCCGAAGGGCATCCCCGTGAGCGCCAACCGCCCGGCAGCCGTCGTCGTTCTCGCAGCGGGTGAGGGCACCCGCATGAAGTCGGCGACTCCCAAGGTCCTGCACGCACTGAGCGGCCGTTCCCTCGTCGGGCACGTCGTCTTTGCCGCCCGCGAACTGGACCCCGAGCATCTCGTCGTGGTCGTCGGCCACGCCCGTGACCAGGTCCGGGCGCATCTCTCCGAGATCGACCCGGGTGTGCGCACCGCCGTGCAGTACGAGCAGCACGGCACCGGGCACGCCGTCCGCACCGCGCTGGAGGAGCTGGCCGGTGACGGGGTGACGCTCGACGGGACGGTCGTCGTCGTCTGCGGCGACACCCCCCTGCTGACCGGCGCGACGCTGCGGACGCTCAGCGAGACCCACGCCGCCGACAAGAACGCCGTCACCGTGCTGTCCGCCGAGGTCCCCGACGCGACGGGCTACGGGCGCATCGTGCGGGACGAGGCCACCGGCGCCGTCACGGCGATCGTCGAGCACAAGGACGCCGACGCGGCGCAGCGGGCCATCTCCGAGATCAACTCCGGGGTGTTCGCGTTCGACGCGCGGCTGCTGACCGAGGCGCTGGGCAAGGTGCGCACGGACAACAGTCAGGGCGAGGAGTACCTGACGGACGTGCTGGGCATCGTCCGCGAGGCCGGGCACCGGGTGGGCGCCGCGATCGCCGCCGACCACCGGGAGATCCTCGGGATCAACAACCGGGTGCAGCTCGCCGAGGCGCGGCGGCTGCTGAACGGGCGGCTGCTGGAGCGGGCGATGCTCGCCGGGGTGACGGTGGTGGACCCGGCGTCGACCTGGGTGGACGTGGCGGTGGACTTCGAGCCGGACGCGGTGGTGCACCCGGGCACGGAGCTGCGGGGCGCGACGCGGATCGCCGCGGGCGCCGAGGTGGGCCCGCACTCGCGGCTGACGGACACGGTCGTCGGCGAGGACGCCGTGGTGACGTTCACGGTGGCCGACGGGGCGCGGATCGGCGCGGGCGCGAATGTCGGCCCGTACGCGTATCTGCGGCCGGGTACGGACCTGGGGCCGAAGGCGAAGGCCGGCACCTACGTCGAAATGAAGAACGCGACGATCGGCGAGGGCACGAAGGTGCCGCATCTTTCCTATGTCGGGGACGCGACGATCGGCGAGTACTCGAATATCGGCGCGGCGAGCGTCTTCGTGAATTACGACGGTGAGGCCAAGCACCACACCACCGTCGGCTCGCACTGCAAGACGGGGTCGGACAACATGTTTGTGGCTCCTGTCACGATCGGGGACGGCGCTTACACCGCCGCCGGCTCGGTCATCACCAAGGATGTGCCCCCGGGTTCGCTGGCGGTCGCGCGTGGCCAGCAGCGGAACATCGAGGGCTGGGTCGCGCGCAAGCGGCCCGGGAGCGCCGCCGCGCAGGCCGCCGCTACGGCCCGCCAGGAGCGCGACGGCGATCAGTGACCGTGCGCGGAACACGCCGTGCGGGGCGTACCGTGATGAGCGCACGCAAACAGATTCGAGGAGATTTGCTGTGACCGGGATCAAGACGACCGGCGAGAAGAAGATGATGCTCTTCTCCGGCCGCGCCCACCCCGAGCTTGCCGAGGAGGTCGCGCATCAGCTGGGTGTGGGGCTGGTCCCGACAAAGGCTTTCGACTTCGCCAATGGCGAGATCTATGTGCGGTACCAGGAATCCGCGCGCGGTGCCGACTGCTTTCTGATCCAGAGCCACACGGCTCCGATCAATAAGTGGATCATGGAACAGCTGATCATGATCGATGCTCTCAAGCGGGCCTCCGCCCGGAGCATCACCGTGGTCGTGCCGTTCTACGGGTACGCGCGCCAGGACAAGAAGCACCGCGGCCGCGAGCCGATCTCGGCCCGTCTGATCGCGGACCTGATGAAGACGGCCGGCGCCGACCGCATCGTCACCGTCGACCTGCACACCGACCAGATCATGGGCTTCTTCGACGGCCCGGTCGACCACCTCTTCGCCCTGCCGGTCCTCGCGGACTACGTCGGCGCCAAGGTGGACCGCGACAAGCTCACCGTCGTCTCCCCGGACGCCGGCCGCGTGCGGGTCGCCGACCGCTGGTGCGACCGCCTCGGCGCGCCGCTGGCGATCGTCCACAAGCGGCGCGACAAGGACGTGGCCAACCAGGTCACCGTCCACGAGGTCGTCGGCGATGTGAAGGGCCGGGTCTGCGTCCTGGTCGACGACATGATCGACACCGGTGGCACGATCTGCGCCGCGGCGGACGCGCTGTTCGCCAACGGCGCCGCGGACGTCATCGTCACCGCGACGCACGGTGTGCTGTCCGGCCCGGCGGCCGACCGCCTGAAGAACTCCAAGGTCAGCGAGTTCGTCTTCACCAACACGCTGCCCACCCCGGGCGAGCTGGAGCTGGACAAGATCACCGTGCTGTCGATGGCCCCGACCATCGCGCGGGCGATCCGCGAGGTGTTCCAGGACGGGTCCGTGACCAGCCTCTTCGACGAGCAGTGAGCGCCGCCTAGAGGCGGTCGGCACTGATCGACTTTGGGGCGGCCTCCCCGCCGGGTAGACTCATCGAGTTGCTCGGCGAGGGAGGCCGCCTCTTTGTGGCGGTGGCGCTCCGTTATCGACGCGCTCTTCGTAGCAGGTCTGTCGTGGGCCGGGTGACGCCCGTCAGATGTTTCTGCGATACGAGGAGTGCACTCATGGCTGAGGTCAAGCTTGCCGCTCAGGTCCGTACCGACTTCGGTAAGGGCGCGGCCCGTCGTGCCCGCCGCGCCGACCTGGTCCCCGCCGTTGTCTACGGTCACGGCGCGGAGCCGAAGCACGTGGCGATCCACAACCACGCGCTGATGATGGCCCTGAAGACCCCGAACGTTCTGATCCGCCTGGAGACGGACGGCAAGAGCGAGCTGGTCATCCCCAAGGCCGTGCAGCGCGAGGCGATCCGCGGCTTCCTGGTCCACGTCGACTTCCTGGCCGTCAAGAAGGGCGAGAAGGTCACCGTCGAGGTCCCGATCCACATCGAGGGCGAGCTGGCCCCGGGCGGCAACCTCCTGGAGCACATGCTGAGCACGCTGTCCATCGAGGCCGAGGCCACCAACCTGCCCGAGTCGGTCACCGTGTCCGTCGCCGGTCTGGAGGCGGGCGCGTCCGTGCTGGCCAAGGACATCGAGCTGCCGGCCGGTGCCTCCCTCGTCGAGGGCGAGGACGCCGTGGTGGTCCAGGTCGTCGCGGCGCAGTCCGAGGCGCCCGCCGCCGAGGCCGAGGGCGCCGAGGCCTGAGCCCTCGCCCTCCGGTAGGACGTTTCCGACCGCCGCCGCGCGCCTTACGGGCGCGGGGCGGCGGTCGGGCCGTTTCGAGGGCCGTTCCGCGGCCGGTCCGGGGTGTCCCGGAGGCTGTTCCCGGGGCCGCGGAGTTGCCGGCGGACCGGTGGTCCGGTTGCGTGGCCCGGTGGGAGTGCCGGGCGGATGTGGGAGACGTGGAGATGACGGACACAGATCCGTGGCTGGTGGTCGGGCTGGGTAATCCGGGCCCGGAGTACGCGGCGAACCGCCACAACGTGGGGTTCATGGTGGCCGATCTGCTCGCGGAGCGGATGGGCGGGCGCTTCAAGGCGCACAAGGCGCGGGCGCAGGTGGTCGAGGGGCGCATCGGGACGCCGGGGGTGTCGAGCCGCCGGGTCGTGGTGGCGAAGCCGATGTCGTTCATGAATCTGTCGGGCGGCCCGACGACGGCGCTGCGGGACTTCTACAAGGTGCCGCTCGCGCAGGTCGTCGTCGTCCACGACGAGCTGGACATCGACCACGGCACGCTGCGGCTGAAGCTCGGTGGCGGCGACAACGGCCACAACGGCCTCAAGTCGATCACCAAGTCGCTGGGCGCCGACTACCACCGGGTGCGCTTCGGCATCGGCCGTCCGCCGGGCCGGATGCCGGTGGCCGACTTCGTGCTGAAAGATTTTTCGTCCACCGAGCGCAAGGAACTCGACTATTTCGTCGACCGTGCCGCGGACGCCGTGGAGTGTCTGATCGTGGACGGGCTGGAGCGGGCGCAGGGGACGTACAACTCCTGACGGCGGGACGGGGCCGTGCGCCCCTCCCCCCGGCCCCGTACGGCGGTGGGCCCGCCCGGAGCGCCTCTCCGGACGGGCCCGCCGCTGTGTCGTCCCGGCGTCAGCCCGTGTTGCGCAGGCCGGCCGCCACACCGTTGACGGTCAGGAGCAGGGCGCGGGCGAGGACCGGGTCGGGCTCCTCGCCGCGGGCTGCGGCCTCGCGCTGGCGGTGCAGCAGGGAGACCTGGAGGTAGCTGATCGGGTCGAGGTAGGCGTCGCGGATGCGGAACGTCTGCTGGAGGACCGGGTTGGAGTCGAGGAGTTCGTTCTCCCCGGTGATGCGCAGGACCTCGGCGACGGTCAGCTCGTGCTCGGCCTTGATCGCGTCGAAGACGTGCCGGAGTTCGGCGGGGACGAGGGTGTCGACGTAGTGCCGGGCGATCCGCAGATCGGTCTTGGCGAGCGTCATCGCCACGTTCGACAGGAAGTTGCGGAAGAAGTGCCAGTGCTCGTGCATCTCGTCGAGCACGGTGTCCAGTCCGGCCTCCCGGGCGGCCCGCAGGCCGGTGCCGACGCCGTACCAGCCCGGGACGATCTGCCGGGACTGGGTCCAGCCGAACACCCAGGGGATGGCGCGCAGCCCGTCGAGTCCGGCGCCCGAGTCGGGGCGGCGGGAGGGGCGGGAGCCCAGGTGCAGGTCGGCGAGCTGGTCGACGGGGGTCGAGGCGAAGAAGTACGCGGGCAGGTCCGGGTCCTCGACGAGGCGGCGGTAGGCGCCGTGGGCCGCGTCGGAGACGGTCTCCATCGCGGCGTCCCAGCGGGCCAGCGCCTCGACCGACTGGCGGGGCGCGGTGTGCAGCGCGGACGCCTGGAGAGTGGCGGCGACGGTCAGTTCGAGGTTCTCGCGGGCCAGGGACGGCACGAGGTACTTGTCGGAGATGACCTCGCCCTGCTCGGTGACCTTGATCTCGCCCTCCAGGGTGCCGTACGGCTGGGCGAGGATCGCGTCGTGCGAGGGGCCGCCGCCGCGGCCGACGGTGCCGCCGCGGCCGTGGAAGAGGCGCAGCCGCACGCCGTGCCGGTGGGCGACGTCGCGCAGCAGCCGCTGGGCGCGGTGGATCTCCCACTGGGACGTGGTGATGCCGCCGAACTTCGACGAGTCCGAGTACCCGAGCATGACCTCCTGGACGTCGCCGCGCAGGGCGACCAGCCGGCGGTAGGACGGGTCGGAGAGCATCTCGTCGAGCAGCTGGTCGGCGATCTTCAGCTCGTCGGTGGTCTCCAGCAGCGGCACGATGCCGATCTTGGCCCAGCCGGCGTGCAGATCGATGAGCCCGGCCTCGCGGGCGAGGACGGTCGCCGCGAAGACGTCGTCGGAGCCCTGGCACATGGAGATGATGTACGACTCGACGACCTCGGGCCCGAAGGTCTTCTTCGCCTTGAGGATGGTGCGGAACACGCCGAGCGTCTTGGCGCCGGCCTCGTCGAGCGGCGCCGGGGTGGGGGCCAGCGGGCGGCGCGAGCGCAGTTCCTTGGCGAGGAGCTTGCGGCGATAGTCGCGCGGCATGTCGACATAGCGCCAGGACTCCTCGCCGAGGCGGTCGAAGAGCTGGCCGAGGGCGTGGTGGTGGGCGTCGGCGTGCTCGCGGACGTCCATGGTGGCGAGCTGGAGACCGAACGCGGCGAGGGTGCGGATCGTCCGCTCCAGGCGGCCGTCGGCGACCAGCCCGCCGCGGTGGGCGCGCAGGGACGTCTGGATGAGGGTGAGGTCGTCCAGGAGTTCCGCGGTGCCGAGGTAGTCGCGGCCGGGGACGTGGGGGGTGTCGGCGGCGAGGCGTTCGCGGGTGTTGAGGAGCTTCTGGCGGACGCAGGTGGCCTTGAGGCGGTAGGGCTCCTCGGCGTTCAGGCGCTTGTAGCGGGGGCTGATCTCGGGGAGGAGTTCGAGGTCGCGCTTGAGGGAGGCGAGCAGTTCCTCGGTGGCGCCGCAGTTGCGGATGGAGTTGGACAGGGCGCCGCGCAGTTCGTCGATGTGCTCCAGGGCGCCGGTGATGCCGTGCTCGTGCTGGAGGATCAGGACGTCCCAGGTCACCTGGGGGGTGACATTGGGGTTGCCGTCGCGGTCGCCGCCGATCCAGGTGCCGAAGGTCAGCGGGCGGGTGCCGGACGGGAGGCGGGTGCCGGCGCGCTCCAGTTCGGCGGCGAGGTCCTCCAGGACGTCGCCGACGGCGCCGCGGCCGAGTTCGTCGAGGTAGTAGATGGCGTTGCGGGCCTCGTCGGTCGGCTCGGGGCGGGCGACGCGCAGTTCGTCGGTCTGCCAGATGAGGTCGATGTTCTCGGCGAGGCGGAGGTCGGAGCGGCGGCGCTCGGCGGGGTCCGTGCGGTCGAGGAGTTCGGCGACGTTGCGGAGCTTGGTGAGGACGGAGCGGCGGGCGGCCTCGGTGGGGTGCGCGGTGAAGACGGGGCGTACGCCGAGGTGGGCCGCGGTCTCCCGCAGATGCTCGGGGTCGGCCTCCCTGAGCATGTCGGCGGTACGGGCGAGGATGCCGCCCTCGGCGGCGCGTCTGCTCCGCAGCTCCCGGCCGCGGTGGACCTGCTCGGTGACGTTGGCGAGATGGAAGTAGGTGGAGAAGGCGCGGACCAGCTTGGCGGCGGTGGCCAGGTCGGTCTCCCCCAGGAGCCGGGCGGCGGCCTCCCCGTCGGAGCGCGTCAACGCGCGTACCCGCTCCACGAGGTCCAGCAGTTCCTGGCCCTCCTGCCGGACGAGGGTCTCGCCCAGGAGGTCGCCGAGGCGGCGGATGTCGGCGCGCAGCGCGACGTTCTGACGCGCGGTGTCCTCCGGACCGGTGGGCGCGGGCTGCTCGGCGGTGGTGTTGTCGGCACTGCTCACAGGTGCGGCTCCTTGCCGTGATCGAGCACGTCTGGGCTTGTGGCGGGGTGCGGACCGCGCTGTCCGACGCCCCCAGGATAGGTCTCCAGTGCGAAGGGGGATCACACCGTCCGCTGTATGGGCACGGGGGGCCGCACACGGCGTACGCGCAGGGCGCGCGCCGGGTGGCGCGGGCCTGTCACGGCCTTGTCCGGAGCATCCGCGCTGCCATACTTACGAGACCGTAGGTTACGGTCCCGTAGCCGTAGCCGTGCCCCCGAGCCCCGACGAGGGACACCACATGACCGCTGGCCCGGACACCGTCGAAGAATCCCCCGCTTCCGCCGCCGAGATCCCGTCCGCGACGCTGGGTGGCGACAAGAAGCGTTCCGTCGAGCAGATCACCCTGCTGCTGTTCATCACGCTGCCGTTCCTGGCGCTGCTGGCCGCGGTGCCGCTGGCCTGGGGATGGGGGGTGAGCTGGCTGGACCTGGGACTGCTGACGGGGATGTACTTCCTCGGCTGCCACGGCATCACGATCGGCTTCCACCGTTACTTCACGCACGGGTCGTTCAAGGCGCGGCGCCCGTTGCGGATCGCCCTGGCCGTCCTGGGGTCCCTGGCGGTGGAGGGGCCCGTGGTGCGCTGGGTGGCCGACCACCGCAAGCACCACAAGTTCTCCGACGCGGAGGGGGACCCGCACTCCCCCTGGCGCTACGGGGAGACGGTCCCGGCGCTGCTCAAGGGCCTGTGGTGGGCCCACATCGGCTGGATGTTCGACGCGGAGCAGACCCCGCAGCACAAGTACGCGCCGGACCTGATCAAGGACCCGGCGATCCGGGCCGTCTCCCGGCAGTTCGTCCTGTGGACGACGGTGTCCCTGCTGTTCCCGCCGCTGGTCGGCGGCCTGGTGACCTGGTCGTGGACGGGGGCGCTCAGCGCGTTCTTCTGGGGCTCCCTGGTCCGCGTCGCGCTGCTGCACCACGTCACATGGTCGATCAACTCGATCTGCCACGCGGTCGGCAAGCAGCCGTTCCGGTCCCGCGACCACTCCGGCAACGTGTGGTGGCTGGCCGTGCTGTCCTGCGGCGAGTCCTGGCACAACCTGCACCACGCCGACCCGACGTGCGCCCGGCACGGGGCGCTGCGCGGCCAGCTGGATTCGAGCGCGCGGCTGATCCGCTGGTTCGAGAAGGCGGGCTGGGCGTACGACGTGCGCTGGCCCGACCCGGCCCGCATCGACGCCCGACGCAGGCGGAAGGCCGCCCAGACGGCATGATGGTCGGGTGGCGAGTGACGGCAGCAGTGTGAGCAACGGCAAGGGAAAGGCCTCCGGCGGGGGCACCAGGCGTACCCGGCGGGTCCGGATGACGGGTGCCGAGCGCCGGGAGCAGCTGCTGGACATCGGCCGCACGCTGTTCGCCGAGCGGGGTTTCGAGGGCACGTCGGTCGAGGAGATCGCGGCGAAGGCCGGGGTGTCCAAGCCGGTGGTCTACGAGCACTTCGGCGGCAAGGAGGGGCTGTACGCGGTCGTCGTCGACCGTGAGATGCGCCAGCTGCTCGACATGGTCACCGGCGCGCTGACCGCCGGCCACCCCCGTGAACTCCTCGAACAGGCCGCCTTCGCGCTGCTCGACTACATCGAGACCTACACCGACGGCTTCCGCATCCTGGTCCGCGACTCCCCCGTCGCCCAGTCCACGGGCACCTTCGCCTCCCTGATCAGCGATATCGCCACCCAGGTCGAGGACATCCTCGGCCTGGAGTTCAAGGCCCGCGGCTTCGACCCGAAACTGGCCCCCCTCTACGCCCAGGCCCTGGTCGGCATGGTCGCCCTGACCGGCCAGTGGTGGCTCGACGTCCGCAAGCCGAAGAAGGCCGAGGTCGCCGCCCACCTCGTCAACCTCGCCTGGCACGGCCTCGACGGCCTGGAGGCCAAGCCCCGGCTGATCGGACACCGGAAGAACTGAGGGGCGGGGCCCCTGGCGCTTCCGGGTCTCAGTCCGCGGCCTCCAGGAATTCCAGGCGGTTGCCGGCCGGGTCGGTGGGGTGAGAGGTCGTCGTCCCAGGTGACGGGGGTGCCGGTGCGGGCGGCGGGGCCGTTTCACGGCCCCGGTGGCGCCGCCCGCCCGGTTCGCCCCCGCCTCAGGCCGGCTTCTGGGCCACCGCGAAGATGCGGCGGAAGGGGAAGACCGTGCCGTGAGGGCCCGAGGGGTAGGACTTGCGCAGAAGGTCGCGGTACTGGGCGAGGAATTCGTCGCGGGCCGCCGGATCGTCCTGGAGAGCGGTGAGGACGGGGCGGAGGGCGGTGCCCTTCACCCAGTCGAGGACGGGGTCCTCGCCCTGGAGGATCTGGACGTAGGTGGTTTCCCAGGCGTCCGTGACACAGCCGAGGTCGGTGAGCCGTTCGAGGTAGTCGGCGGGGTCGAGGACGTGGACGAAGCGGCGGCCCTGCTCGTTGAGGCGGTCGCGCCACTGGGGGGCGTCGCACAGCTCGCCGAGGAGGGCGTGGCTGGGTGAGGTGAAGTTCCCGGGGACCTGGAAGGCGAAGGTGCCGCCGGGGGTGAGGGCGTTGATCCAGCGGCCGAAGGAGTCGGGGTGGTTGGGCACCCACTGGAGGGCCGCGTTGGAGACGATCAGGTCGTAGGGCCTGTCGGGCGTCCAGTCGGTGGCGTCCGCGCGGGCGAAGTCGAGGCGGCCGCCGCCGGGGGTGGGGCCGGCGTAGCGCGCGGCCTGTTCCAGCATCTCGGGGGAACTGTCCAGGCCGGTGATGAGCGCGTCCGGCCAGCGGTCGGCGAGCAGGGCGGTGACGTTCCCGGGGCCGCAGCCGAGGTCCGCTATACGGGCGGGGCGGCCGTGAGCGGGGAGGTCGGGTATGCGGGCGAGAAGGTCGTGGAAGGGGCGGGTGCGGTGCCCGGAGTGACGGAGGTACTGCTGCGGATCCCAGTTCGGTGCGGCGTGCATGGGCGAAACCCCTCTGCTGGTACAGGGCCGGGAGTGCGCTGGCCGCTGACGGCTTCTGGCCAACCCACGCGGAATACGATTCCCTCCGGCTCCGTCAATAGTCCGGCCAAATATATCTCGATGTCAAGAGACTTCATGTCGACAGACCCACTACACTGATCCCATGGAGGACGAGGTCGATCGACTGGTCGCAGCATGGCGCCGCGAGCGCCCGGACCTCGACGTGGAACCGCTTGAGGTCCTCAGCCGTGTCTCCCGGTTGGCCCGACACCTCGACCGGGCCCGCCGGATCGCTTTCTCCGAGGTCGGGCTCGAACCATGGGAGTTCGACGTCCTCACCGCGCTGCGCCGTGCCGGGGCACCGTACCAGCTGTCCCCCGGGGCACTTCTGACCCAGACACTCGTCACCTCGGGCACGATGACCAACCGCATCGACCGGCTCGCCAAGAAGGGCCTCGTCGAGCGCCTTCCCGACCCCAACGACCGGCGCGGCGTGCTCGTCCGGCTGACCCCCTCGGGACGCGACAAGGCCGACGCCTCGCTGGCCGGACTGCTCACCCAGGAGCGCGCCATTCTGGCCGAGCTCTCCCCCCATCAGCGCACCGAACTCGCGGGGCTGCTGCGCCGTCTCACCGGCCCCTTCGACAACGTCCCGAGCTGACGCCGAAGGGGCGGCGCCGCCGGGCGCATTCCTCCCCGCGGTAGCGCGCCCCCACCGCCGGCGCGCCCCCGCACCACCCCGTACGGCCCCTTGTCCGCGTCCCGCCCCGTCGGCTTGGATCGCGGCATGGCGCACGAGCACGGGCGGTCGGCGGACGGCGGGTACGGGGTGCGGTTCCGGGGGCGGACGGTGC
>NZ_JCANQV010000073.1:0-23136 GCF_059553635.1 Candidatus Streptomyces philanthi | reverse complement strand
CGCGGCGCAGGGCTCCCCAGGCGGTGGCGCCCTGGGAGAGATGGGCCGCGGGGTCGGGCAGGGCGTCCGGGTCGAGGCGGCGCAGGCGGGCCGCCCCGACAGCGGCGAATTCCCGCCATCCGCCCGGATGCTGGACGAGTTCGCCCGGCGTGAACCGTCCGGCCGGGTCCGCGACGACCTCGCCGACCGCCGCGCCCCACAGCGCCCGCCCCGGTTCGTACGAGGGCATCGGCAGCGGGGTGCCCGTCATCTGGGTGCGCATCGCGGCCCGTACGGCCATCACCCGGGTGCGTACCAGGACCTCGCCCTCGGCCGGGCGCGGCAGCGGTACTTCGGCGAGGGTGAAGTGGTCCGTTGTCAAGGGGCCTTCGAGACGGCGGGCGAGACGGACCTCGCGGTGCGTGGCGGGGAGGGGTGAAGAGGGCATACGGGGACTCCTGGCGCGTGTGCGACGCCGCTCCGGACCGCGTAGCCGGATACCAACCGCTCAACCATACCCCCCGGTTGGCTTCTTTATGATGCGCTGGTACTGCGCTGCCCGGAGCAGGCGGTTCGCACTGAGGTACAACAACTCCCGGAAGCATACGGAGGGCGATCGGTGGCCAAGCAGGAACGCGCAGTGCGGACCCGGCGTGCCGTCCTCGAAGCCGCTGCCGAGGTCATCGGCACGCGCGGCTACGAGGCCGCCACCATGGCGGAGATCATCGAACGCGCCGGGGTGACGAAGGGCGCCCTGTACTTCCACTTCACCTCCAAGGACGCCCTGGCCCGCGCGGTCATCGAGGAGCAGACCGGACCGTTCCGTCCGCCGGTCACCGAGTCCCGGTTGCAGGACGCCATCGACTTCACGCACCAGGTGACGCTGGCGCTCCAGAGCGATCCGATGCTCCAGGCGGGTACGCGGATCGCGGTCGAGACGACGTTCAGCGACGAGCCACTGGTGCCGTACCAGGCGTGGACCGACATCGTTGCCGAGCTGTTCTCCGAGGCGCAGGAGAAGGGTGAGCTGCTGCCGGGGATCTCGCCGGAGCGGGCGGCGGAGTTCTTCGTCGCCGCGTACATGGGGGTGCAGTTGTTCTCGCGGGCGGCGACCAACCGGGCGGACCTGCCGGAGCGGGTGACGAACCTGTGGCGGCACATCCTGCCGGGGCTGGCGGCGCCGGGGGCGCTGACCCATCTCGATCCGCGGGGCCGGAGTGTCGGGGCCGTCGTCTGACGTCTCATCTCCCGTTCTTCCGCGGCGATGACCCGGCCGGCAAAAACAAACCCTACGGTATGTAGGGTCGTTCCCCCGCCGGGGTCGCTTCCTGGCCCGCGTTCCCCGTCCGGGAGCCGTTCACCGCCCACCAGGAAGAGGCCCGCATGACCAGCGCCGCTCCCGGCTCCCTGTCGTTCCCGCGCCCCTTCCGGCACGGCGGGCGGACCGGCCCGCGGACGCTCACCCGGACGGTGCCCCGCGAGTACGTCCACCGCCGCGCCGTCTCCGAGGTGTTCCTGACCGGCTGGCGGCGCACCGGCACGGCGTCCTGGGAGGTACGGGCCCAGTGGCCGCGGGCGCACACCTTCTACGGCCCGGTGCGCGGCCGGCACGACCCGGTGCTGCTGGTCGAGACCCTGCGGCAGGCCGGCATATTGCTCAGCCACGTGGGGTACGGCGTCCCGCTGGACCACCCCATCATCTGGCGGCGCGTCGGCTACCGCCTGCGGGCCGGGACGCTGCGCACCACCGCCCGGCCGGCCGAGGTGGAGCTGCACGTCACCGATCACGACCTGGTGCACCGGGGGCAGCGGCTGCTGGCGGCGCGCCAGGAGTTCCGGGTACTGGTCGACGGCAGCGAACTCGGCACGGCCTCCCTGGGCTTCTCCTGTCACTCCCCCGCCGTCTACCGCCGGCTGCGCGGCGCCTACGGCGACCTGGCGTTCGCCACCTCCCGGGCGCTGCCGCCGCCCGCCGCGCTGGCCCCGTCGCGGGTGGCGCGGGAGCACGAGCGCGATGTGGTGCTCTCCCCCGCCGGCGAGGACGGCCGCTGGCAGGTACGGGTGGACACCTCGCACCCGGTCCTCTTCGACCATCCCGTCGACCACACGCCGGGGATGCTGATGGTGGAGGCGGCGCGGCAGGCGGCGCTGGCGGTGGTGTCCGGGTTCGCGCTGCCGGTGACGCTGGAGTGCGCGTTCGAGCGGTACGCGGAGCTGGACGCGCCGAGCTGGGTGGGCGCGCGGGCGGACGGCGCCGACGACCGGGGGCACCAGGCGGTCGAGGTGACGATGGAGCAGCGCGGGGTGCGGGTGATGCGGGCGGGCCTGGCCGTGGTGCCGGTGCGCTGAGCCGCCGTGTCAGTCGAGGGTGAGGCGGGGCTTGGGGGCGTCGGTGCGTCCGGTGGGCGGGGTGCGGCTGCCCGCGCGGTAGGGGGCGGGCCAGGGCGCGGCAGGCCCGGTGTAGTCCTGTTCGGCGGCCGCGTGGAGGGTCCAGTGGGGGTCGTAGAGGTGCGGGCGGGCCAGGGCGCACAGGTCGGCGCGGCCGGCGAGTATCAGGGAGTTGACGTCGTCCCAGGAGGAGATCGCGCCGACGGCGATGACGGGGACGCCGAGGGTGTTGCGGATGCGGTCGGCGAACGGGGTCTGGTACGAGCGGCCGAAGTCCGGGCGTTCGTCGGGGACGACCTGCCCGGTGGAGACGTCGATGGCGTCGGCGCCGTGCTCGGCGAAGGCGGCGGCGATGCGGACGGCGTCGTCGGCGGTGGTGCCGCCGTCGGCCCAGTCGGTGGCGGAGATCCGGACGGTCATGGGCCGGTCGGCGGGCCAGACGTCGCGGACCGCGTCGAAGACCTCCAGGGGGTAGCGCAGCCGGGCGGTGAGGCCGCCCCCGTAGGCGTCGTCGCGGTGGTTGGTGAGCGGGGAGAGGAAGCCGGAGAGCAGATAGCCGTGGGCGCAGTGGAGTTCGAGGAGGTCGAATCCGGCGCGGGCGGCGGACCGGGCGGAGCGGACGAACTGCCCGCGTACGGTGGCGAGTTCGTCGCGGGTGAGGGCGTGCGGTATCTGGTTGGTGCCGGGGCGGTACGGGAGGGGCGAGGCGGCGACGACGGGCCAGTTGCCGTCGGGGAGGGGCTGGTCGATGCCCTCCCACATGCGGCGGGTGGAGCCCTTGCGGCCGGAGTGGCCTAGTTGGACGCCGAGGGCGGCGCCGGGGGCGCTGGTGTGGACGAAGTCGGCGATGCGGCGCCAGGCCGCTTCGTGGCCGCGGGTGTAGAGGCCGGTGCAGCCGGGGGTGATGCGGCCGTTGGGGCTGACGCAGACCATCTCCGTCATCACCAGCCCGGCACCGCCGAGGGCGCGGGCGCCGAGGTGGACGAGGTGGAAGTCGCCGGGGGTGCCGTCGTCGTCGACCGCGGAGTACATGTCCATCGGGGAAACCACGACACGGTTGCGCAGGGTGAGGCCCCCGAGCCGGAAGGGGGTGAACATGGGCGGTGTACCGCGCGGGATGCCCGCCTCGTCCTGCACCCGGTCGACGAATCCCGCGTCGCGCATCCGCAGGTTGGCGTGGGTGACGCGGCGGCTGCGGGTGAGGAGGTTGAAGGCGAACCGGTGGGGCGGCTGGTCCGCGTAGGTCGCCAGGTCCTCGAACCAGGCGAGGCTGGCGCGGGCGGCGCGCTGGGTGGAGGCGACGACGGGGCGGCGCTCGGCCTCGTAGGCGTCCAGCGCCTCGGGCACGGTGGAGTGCTCGGTCAGACAGGCGGCGAGGGCCAGGGCGTCCTCGACGGCGAGCTTGGTGCCGGAGCCGATGGAGAAGTGGGCGGTGTGCGCGGCGTCGCCGAGCAGGACGACCGGGCCGTGCGACCAGCGCTCGGTGACGACGGTGCGGAACGCGGTCCAGGCGGAGTGGTTGGAGCGCAGCGGCGTGTGGCGGAGGGTGTCGGCGAAGAGGCCGGCACACCAGCGCGCGGAGGCGTCCTCGTCGCAGCGGTCGAGTCCGGCCCGGCGCCAGACCTCCTCGCGCATCTCGACGATCACGGTGCTGGCGCCCTCGGGGTCCTCGCTGCCGGGCGCCGGGCGGGCGTAGGGGTAGGCGTGCAGCTGGGCGATGCCGTGGCCGGTCTGGGCGGTCTCGAAGCGGAACGCGTCGAGGGCGAAGCCGGCGGAGAGCCAGATGTAGCGGCAGCGGTGGGTGGTCAGCCGCGGGCGGAAGACCTCGGCGTGGGCGGTGCGGGTGGCGCTGTGCACCCCGTCGGCGGCGATCACCAGGTCGTGGGTGCGGGCGAGGTCGGCGGCGGGCGGGGCCGGTGTGCGGAAGCGGAGCCGTACGCCGAGGGCGCGGCAGCGCTCGTGGAGGACGGCCAGCAGCCTGCGGCGGCCGAGCGCGGCGAACCCGTGGCCGTGGGAGGTGAGGGTGCGGCCCCGGTGGACGATGTCGATGGCGTCCCAGCGGACGAACTCGTCCTGGAGGGCGCGGTGGACGACGGGATCGGCGTGCTCGATGCCGCCGAGGGTCTCGTCGGAGAGGACGACGCCGAAGCCGAAGGTGTCGTCGGGCGCGTTGCGCTCCCACACGGTGATCTCGCGCTCGGGGTCGAGCCGTTTGAGGAGGGCGGCGGCGTAGAGCCCGCCGGGTCCGCCGCCGAGGACCGCGATCCGGCGTACCGGCGCCGGCACCGCTACCTCCCCTGCCAGTCGGGGGTGCGCCGGGTGGTGAACGCGGCGTGGAACTCGGCGTAGTCGGCGCTGTTCATCAGCAGGGCCTGGGTGGCGGCGTCGAGTTCGACGGCGGGGGCGAGCGGCATGTCGAGTTCGGCGGTGAGCAGGGCCTTGGTCTGGGCGTGGGCGAGGGCGGGGCCGTCGGCGAGCCGCCGGGCGAGGGCCGCGGCGGCGGTGTGGGCGCCGCCCTCCTCCGTGAGGTCGCTGAGGAGTCCGATCCGTTCGGCCTCGGGGGCGCGGACCGGTTCGCCGAGCATCAGCAGCCGGGTGGCGTGGCCGAGGCCGACGACGCGGGGCAGCAGATAGGCCGCGCCCATGTCGCCGCCGGAGAGGCCGACGCGGGTGAAGAGGAAGGCGAAGCGGGCGGTGGGGTCGGCGACGCGGAAGTCGGCGGCGAGGGCGAGCACCGCGCCGGCGCCGGCCGCGACGCCGTGGACTGCGGCGACCACGGGGAACGGGCACTCGCGCAGCGCCCGGACGACCTGGCCGGTCATCCGGTTGAAGTCCAGGAGCTGCCCGGTGTCCATGTGGAGGGTGGCGCCGATGATCTCGTCGACGTCGCCGCCGGAGCAGAAGCCGCGTCCCTCGCCGCCGAGGACGAGGGCGCGGGCGGAGCGTTCCCGGGAGAGTTCGGTGAGCAGGTCGCGGAGGTCGGCGTACGCCTCGAAGGTGAGGGCGTTGAGTTTGTCCGGGCGGGCGAGGGTGACGGTGACGACGCCGTCGTCCCGTGTCACGCGGAGGTGCTTCCAGCTGTCGGTGCTGCGGGCGGATCCTGCGAACGGGCTCATGGGCTGGCGGTCCCCTTCGGCGGACGGGCGGGGTGTGGTGCCTGCGGTGCCGGTGGATGCGTGCGCGCGTCGCTGCCCTACGACGCTATCACCGGGTCGTGACCGTCGTCACGAGTACGCCATACCGCCCGGCCCCGCCCGCCGCGGGGCCGGGCGCTCACCCCTGGTGCGCGTGCTCCACCGGCCGCGGTGCGGCCTCCGGGTGCGCGAGGCGGGAGCGGCGGCGGCCGTAGACCGCGTAGACCAGGGCGCCGACCACGAGGAACGCGGCGAACTGGAGCCAGGTCGCCGGTCCGGTCCCGTAGATCAGGTAGAGGCAGAACGCGGTGCCGAGCAGCGGGCTGACCGGGAAGAGGGGCACCCGGAAGCGGCGCGCCAGCTCGGGGCGGGTGCGGCGCAGACGCATCACGCAGATGTTGACCACGGCCATGATCGACAGGGTGCCGATGGTGGTCAGGTTCATCACCACGCCCAGCGGGACGACGGCGGCCGGGACGGCGAAGACGACGGCGACGATCCAGGTGTTGGCGACCGGGGTGGAGGTCCGGGGCGAGATCCGCTCGAAGACGCGGGGGATCAGGCCGTCGCGGGACATGGACATCAGGATGCGGGTCTGCCCGTACATCACGGTGAGCACGACGGACGCGATGGCGACCAGGGCACCGAAGGCGATCACCGCGCCGCCCCAGGCGGAGCCGGTGACCTTGTCGACGATCAGCGAGAGGGCGGCGGGCCGGCCGGCGACCTCCCCGGCGGAGAGCGCCCCGATGGCGGAGAGGGCGACCAGGCAGTAGAGCAGGGTGACCACACCGATGCAGACCATGATCGCGATGGGGATGTTCCGGCGCGGGTTCTTGACCTCTTCGCCCGCCGTGGTGATCGCGTCGAAGCCGATGTACGAGAAGAAGGCGAGCGAGGCGCCGGAGGTGATGCCGGCGATGCCCTGCGGGGCGAACGGGGTGAGGTTGCCGGCCCGGAACGCGGTGAGGGCGATCGCGCAGAACAGGATCAGGATGCCGATCTTCAGTACGGCCATCACGGCGGTCGCGCGGGCGCTCTCGCGGACGCCGCGGACCAGCAGCAGGGCCGCGAGCAGCATCACCACGACGGCCGGGACGTTGACGACGCCGCCCTCGCCCGGCGGGTTCGACAGCGCGGCGGGCAGTTCCCAGCCGGTGAGGCTGCCGAGCAGTTCGTTGAGGTACTGGCCCCAGCCGACGGCTACCGCGGACACCGAGACGCCGTATTCGAGCAGCAGGCACCAGCCGACGAGGAAGGCGGTGCGCTCGCCGAGGGTGGCGTACGCGTAGGAGTACGAGCTGCCGGAGACCGGGATGGCGCCGCCGAGCTCCGCGAAGGAGAAGGCGGTGAGGACGCAGGTGATCGCGGCGAGCACGAAGGAGACGATGACGGCGGGGCCGGACTCGGCCACGGTGCCGGAGAGCCCGACGAAGATGCCGGTGCCGACGATGGCGCCGATGCCGAAGCACACGAGCTGGAAGAGCCCCATGGTGCGCTTGAGGCCGTGGCCTTCGAGGTCCGCGCCGGATTCGGCGATGAGGACGTCGGGGGACTTGATGCGCGGTCCGGAGGGACCCAGCGGACGCATGGGGGTGGATCTCTTCTCTGGTGGTGCGGGTGCGGGCGGCGGGGGTGGGGCCGTCCGCGGGGAGAACCGGAGGATGTGGGTCCGGGTCTCCGTGAGCGTCGATGGTAACCGCTCGGCATGCATGATCGCCCACTCGGGCGTATGACTATGCGGCGGGAGGGCGCTCCGGGACGCCGCACGGACGCCCCGGAGCGCAGGTCACAGGGGCAGTCCGGCCAAGGTGGCGACCAGGACGGCCTTGATGGTGTGCATACGGTTCTCCGCCTCGTCGAAGACGACGGAGTGCGCGGACTCGAAGACCTCGTCCGTGACCTCCAGGGAGGTCAGCCCGTGCCGCTCGTGGATCTCCCGGCCGACCGCCGTCCCGAGGTCGTGGAAGGCGGGCAGGCAGTGCAGGAACTTCACGTCCGGGCGGCCGGTGGCGCGCAGGACGTCCATGGTCACCGCGTACGGGGCGAGCAGCCGGATGCGCTCGTCCCAGACCTCCTTGGGCTCCCCCATCGAGACCCAGACGTCGGTGACGACGAAGTGGGCGCCGCGCACACCCTCGGCCACGTCCTCGGTGAGGGTGATCCGGGCACCGCTCTCCTCGGCCAGCTCGCGGGCGCGGGCGACGACCTCGTCGGCGGGCCACAGCTGCCGCGGGGCGGCGATCCGTACGTCCATGCCGAGCAGGGCGCCGGTGACGAGGTAGGAGTTGCCCATGTTGTAGCGGGCGTCGCCGAGGTAGGCGAAGGCGGTCTCCTCCAGGGGGCGGCCGCCGCCGTGCTCGGTCATGGTGAGGACGTCGGCGAGCATCTGGGTGGGGTGCCAGTCGTCGGTGAGGCCGTTGAAGACGGGCACTCCGGCGTGGGCGGCCAGCTCCTCGACGTCCGACTGGAGGCTGCCGCGGAACTCGATGCCGTCGAACATCCGGCCGAGGACGCGGGCGGTGTCCTTCACCGACTCCTTGTGGCCCATCTGCGAACCGCTCGGGTCGAGGTAGGTCGTCGAGGCGCCCTGGTCGGCGGCGGCGACCTCGAAGGCACAGCGGGTGCGGGTCGAGGTCTTCTCGAAGATCAGCGCGATGTTCCTGCCGCGCAGCCGCTGGACCTCGGTACCGGCGCGCTTCGCGGCCTTGAGTTCGGCCGCCAGGTCGACGAGCCGCCGGAATTCCCCGGCACTGAAGTCCAGCTCCTTGAGGAAGTGGCGGCCGGTGAGGTCCATCGCCATGGTGACTCCTGATTCGCGACTGGGTGCAGAACGCGTGTACGAGAACACATACTCCTGGAAGTGTATACGAGCTATCGCATCAGTATTCAGCGCGGGGGAAGGGCGCACGGAAGCTCAGCCCGCGCCCGGCACCGCGTCCCGCGCCACCGGGCAGCTCATACAGCGCGGGCCGCCCCGCCCCCGGCCCAGCTCACTGCCCGGGATCGTGATGACCTCGATCCCCCGCTTGCGCAGAAAGGTGTTGGTCGTCACGTTCCGCTCGTACGCCACCACCACCCCGGGCTCCACCGCCAGCACATTGCATCCGTCGTCCCACTGCTCGCGCTCCGCCGAGTGCACGTCCTGGGTGGCGGTCAGCACCCGGATGTCGTCCAGCCCCAGGGACGCCGCCATGGCGCGGTGCATGTGCTCCGGCGGATGGTCGGTGACCTTCAACTCCCGCGCGCTCGCCCCCGGCTCGATGGTGTACGAGCGCAGCATCCCCAGCCCCGCGTACTGGGTGAAGGTGTCCCCGTCGATCATGGTCATGACCGTGTCCAGATGCATGAAGGCACGGCGCTTGGGCATGTCCAGCGCCACGATGGTGCGCGCCGAACCCGCCGCGAACAGACCCCGGGCCAGCATCTCCACGGCCTGCGGCGTGGTCCGCTCGCTCATCCCGATCAGCACCGCGCCGTTGCCGAGCACCAGGACGTCACCGCCCTCGATCGTCGACGGATAGTCGGGCTGCCCCTCGGACCACACATGGAACCCCGCGTCCCGGAAGAGCGGATGGTGACGGTAGATCGCCTCGTAGTGCACCGTCTCACGCTGCCGGGCCGGCCAGCGCATGGCGTTGATCGACACACCGTCGTAGACCCAGGCGGAGGTGTCCCGGGTGAAGAGGTGGTTGGGCAGCGGGTCCAGCAGGAAGTCGTCCAGGTCCATCACATGGAAACGCACGGACGCCGGCTCCGGGTACCGCTCCAGGAACTCCCGCTTGGTCATCCCCCCGATCAGCGCCTCGACCAGCTCCGGCACCGGCAGCACGTCGAACGCGGCCCGCAGCGGGTCGGTGGCCAGCGGCCCGTACTCCTTCTCGTCGAAGACGCGGTCCAGCACCAGCCGGCGCGCCGCGGGCACCTCCAGGCTCTCGGCCAGCAGGTCCCCGAAGAGATACACCTCCACCCCCCGGTCCCGGAGCACATCGGCGAACCCGTCGTGCTCGGCCCGCGCCCTGCGCACCCACAGCACGTCGTCGAAGAGGAGGGCGTCCTTGTTCGTGGGCGTGAGCCGTTTCAGCTCCAGGTCGGGGCGGTGCAGGATGACGCGGCGCAACCGCCCGGCCTCGGAATCGACATGGAATCCCATCTCCCCATCTTCACCGCTCCCGGTGGACGGGGACCATCGTCCGACCGGTGTCGGGACAACCGGCACCGGCCAGGGGTCACTGGGCCCCGTCCGTCCCGCGCGGAGGACGGCGGGCCGCCGCCACGAGGGCCACGACGGACGCGGCCGCCGCCAGCAGCCAGGCGGCACGGAGACCACCGAGCCCGGGGTGTCCCCCGCCCGCCGTCGCCGCGACGACCACGGCCACGCCCAGGGCGGTGCCCGCCTGCCGGGAGACCATCAGGACGCCCGAGCCGAGGGAGAGCTGACCGGGCGGCAGCAGTCCCGCGGCGGCGAACATGACGGGCTGGTAGAGACCGGTCCCGCAGCCCGCCAGGACCAGTCCGGGCAGGAAACGGACGGCGTAGTGGGTGCCCGCGGCCCCGTCGTCCGCCAGGACGAACCACCACACCGCCGCGCCCACGAAGGCGCAGGCGCCGAGGACGCCCACGGTCCGGGCGCCGAGGCGCGCGACGAGCCGGCCGGAGAACACGGAGGCCACCAGCACGGTCAGCGGCCAGGGCGCCAGCGCGAGCCCGGCGGTGCGCACCGGGTAGTGCCAGACGTCGGTGAACAGCAGGCTGGCGGCCAGCGTCATCGCCCCGTACGCGACGAAGTAGGCCAGCAGCCCGAGCGCGGCGCGGGTGAAGCCCGGGGTACGGAAGAGGCCGGGGTGGACGACAGGTTCCGGGGCCCGGCGCACATGGCGTACGCCCAGCGCGCCCGCCAGGACGCCGGTCGCGAGCAGCCCGAGAGTGCCCGGTGCCGTGTACCCCCACTCCGGCGCCTGCACGACGGCGGCCACCAGCGCGCCGACGCACAGCAGTACCAGCCCCGAACCGGGCAGGTCGAGCGCCTGCCGCGCGCCGCGTGCGCCGCGCGGCAGCAGCCGGGCGCCCGCGCCGACGGCGAGCAGCACCACCGGGACGTTGATCAGGAAGATCAGCCGCCAGTCGGTGGCGGTCAGCACACCGCCGAGGACCGGTCCCGCGCCGGCCGCCACGGCGCTGACCGCCGTCCACACCCCGACGGCAGTGGCGCGTTCCGCCGCCGGGAAGGCGGGCAGGGCCAGCGAGAGCGAGGTGGGCACGAGGACGGCGGCGGCCACGCCCTGCACCAGGCGGGCCGCGATGAGGAACGCCAGGGTGGGGGCGGCGGCGCAGGCCGCGGAGGCGAGGCCGAACAGTGCCATGCCGAGCAGGAAACTGCGCCGCCGCCCGGTCGCGTCGGCCATCCGGCCCGCCGGGACGAGCAGCGCGGCGAGGACCACGGTGTAGCCGTTGAGCACCCACGACAGCGCGGAGGCGGGCGCCGGGGCGAAGTCCTCGCCCATCGCGGGGAAGGCGATGACGACCGCGACGAGGTCGAGGACGGCGAGGAACTGCGCCGTGGAGGCGATGGCGAGGATCAGCCAGCGGCGCGGGTGCCCACGCTCCTCGCCCGGGGCGGCCGGCGGGTGGTGCGGACGGTCACCGGCGCGGGCGTGCGCCGGGTGACGCGAAGAAGGGGTGGTCATGGCAGGCAAGCCTGGTCGGCGCCGCGCACGCGGACGAGTGGCAGCACTGACACCACTCGCACGCTTCCTGCCACACCGGCTGTCATACTGCGCGGATGCCCTTACTCGCGGTCGCCGTCACGGACGGCATGCCGTTCCTCGAAACGGCCATCCCCTGCCATGTCTTCGGCACGGACCGGATCGAGACCCCACCCGGCTGGTACGACCTGCGGGTGTGCGCGCTCGGCGCGGACGGCGCGCCCCCGCGCACCGGCCCCTGGTTCAGCGCCCGCACCCCGTACGGGGTCGAGGACCTGGTGAGCGCCGACACCGTGGTCGTACCGGCGTCGGCGGATGTGCACGGCGATCCGCCGCCCGTGCTGGTGGACGCGCTGCGGGAGGCGCACCGGCGGGGCGCGCGCCTGGTGTCGCTGTGCTCCGGCGCGTTCACCCTGGCGGCGACCGGACTGCTCGACGGCCGGACGGCCACCACCCACTGGCGGTACGCGCCGCTGCTCGCCAAGCGCCATCCGGCGGTACGGGTCGATCCGTCGGTGCTCTACGTCGACCACGGTGATGTGCTCACCGGCGCGGGGTCCACCGCGGCCGTCGACGTCTGTCTGCACCTGGTCCGCGAGGACTTCGGGACCCAGGTGGCCAACGCGCTGTCCCGGCAGCTGGTGGCGCCGGCGCACCGGCCCGGCGGGCAGGCGCAGTACATCGAGCAGCCGCTCCCGGAGCGCCGCGACGAGTCGCTGGCGCCGCTTCTGGCGTGGGCGGCCGAGCGGCTCGACCGGCCGCTGACCGTGGCCGGTCTCGCCCGCCGGGCGCACACCAGTCCGCGGACGCTGGTCCGCCGCTTCCACGCGGCGACGGGGACCACGCCGATGCGGTGGCTCCAGGCGCAACGGCTGGCGCGTGCGCGGGAGTTGCTGGAGGGCAGTGATCTGCCGATGGACCGGGTGGCGGAGGTCTCGGGGCTGGGCACCGCCAGCAATCTGCGGCGGCACTTCACCCGCGCCATGGGGGTCCCGCCGACCGACTACCGGAGGTCGTTCCGGGCGGCACGGGCGGCGGGGTGACGGAGGGGGCGGTGGGGCCGGAGGGCGCTCTCTCCGGCCCCACCGTGGGGCGCGGGGGCCTGCTCCGTACGCCCCTGCCCCGGGTGTCTCACCCCAGCTGTGACTGGACCTCCGACGCGATCAGCTCCAGGTGGTCCAGGTCGTCGAGGTCCAGGATCTGAAGATAGACGCGGGACGAGCCGACGGCGGCGTAGCGGCCGATCTTGTCGACGACCTCGGCGGGGGAACCGGCGAGGCCGTTGGCCCTGAGGTCGTCCACCTCGCGGCCGATGACGGCGGCGCGGCGGGCCACTTCGGCGTCGTTCCGGCCGACGCAGGCGACCAGGGCGTTGGAGTACACCAGGTCGCCGCCCTTGCGGCCGGCGGCCTCGGCGGCCGCGCGGACCCGGCCGAACTGGCGCTCACTGTCCTCGACGGAGGCGAAGGGGATGTTGAACTCGTCGGCGTAGCGGGCGGCGAGGCGCGGGGTACGGGTCGCGCCGTGCCCGCCGATCAGCACCGGCACCCGCTCCTGGGCGGGCTTGGGCAGCGCGGGCGACTTCTCCAGCTGGTAGTGGGTGCCGTCGTAGCTGAACTCCTTTCCGGTCTCGGTGCCCCACAGACCGGTGATGACGGCCAGTTGCTCCTCCAGGCGGGCGAACTTCTCCTTGGGGAAGGGGATGCCGTACGCCTTGTGCTCCTCCTCGAACCAGCCGGCGCCCAGGCCCAGCTCGACCCGGCCGCCGGACATCTGGTCGACCTGGGCGACCTGGATGGCGAGCACGCCGGGGAGACGGAAGGTGCCCGCGGTCATGAGGGTGCCGAGGCGGATGCGCCGGGTCTCGCGGGCCAGGCCGGCGAGGGTGATCCAGGCGTCGGTCGGGCCGGGCAGTCCGGTGACGTTGCCCATGTGCAGGTAGTGGTCGGAGCGGAAGAAGGCATCGAAGCCCAGGTCCTCGGTGGCCTTGGCGACGGTGAGGAGGGTGTCGTAGGTGGCGCCCTGCTGGGGCTCGGTGAAGATGCGCAGATCCATGCCTCCATCCTGCCCTCTCCGCCCGGGAACACATGCTCATTCGTGTCGTGGGCGGGGATGCGGCGGGGGCGCGTGCGCGGTGGCCGGCGGCCGCTCGGGAGGCGGATGGGGTCGTGGGGGAACGCGGAGGCGGGTGAGGGGGCGGGGTGTCCGGGGCGCGTGGCCGTTCGGGCGCGGCGGCCACGTCCGCGGACCGTGGAGCGCGGTCGTGCCGGGGCGTCGCGCGCCGGGGTACGACCGGGGGTGCGCGAGGTGCGGGCCGTGCGGGTTCAGGCGAGATGGCGGTCCCTCACCTCCAGCTTCTCCAGTATTCCGGCGACGCGGTCACGGCACTCGTCCGCCGTGTCCATGGCCTCCACGCAGGTCCAGTACACGCCCTCCTCCTCGGCCGAGCAGACCACGTTCACCAGCGCCTCACAGACCTCGCGCAGCAGGCATATCAGGCCCGTCAGCGCCGCTTTGACGTCGCGCACCTCGGTGAGCCGGTCGGCGCGCAGCGCGCCGGCGTACGACGCCCGGCACAGCAGTCCCCCGCTGTACCGCCGGCCGGTCTCCCCCAGTCCGCGGGCCCGGGACCGCACTTCGTACGGCCCGAACATCACGAGGTGTACGCCGACCGCCTCGGCCAGGGCCTGGGCCTGCCACGCCTCGACGATCACTTCCTCTACGGTGCCCGCCTGCGCGAGCCCGCGTCGGCCGGCCGCGATGATCCGCACCGCGTCCATACTCGTCCCTCCCTCCGGAGTCACTGTCGTTGTCACTGTCCATCACCCCACACTCATGTCCACTACCCAGAGTGAGAGTGAACAGCCAAAAACGCCAGGGGATTTCGCAAATCTGTGGACAACCAAGGCGCGTTGGAAAGATCCTTGACTCCGTAGAGTTACCAAGAAGTGAGGGGAGCGACTCCCCCTCCCCTCACGGCACGACGCCCCCTCTCCTCACTCCCGGCACAGGAGCGGCACGGGTCACGGCAGATGCCGGGCGACGCGAGGGACACGGCGACGGTGCCGCCCGCGGAGGGCGTACGGGGGCGCGCGGGCGGCACGGAACGGAACCGGCCACCCGCGCGCACCTCTACTCCGCGCCCCTTTCCCGCGGCCGGTCCGGCCGCGCGTCGCGCACCGCGGGGAAGCGGGACTCATTGCGCTCGATCTTGGCGGCGAGGGCGGCCAGGACGTCAATACCGAGGGTGTCGCAGAACTGGAGCAGATACGCCAGGACGTCCGCGACCTCGTCCTCGACCCGTCCGGCCGCCTCCGGGTCCGCCATCACCCGCGCCGACTCCTCGGGCGTCAACCACTGGAAGATCTCGACGAGTTCGGCCGCCTCGACGCTCAGCGCGGCCGCCAGGTTCTTGGGCGTGTGGTACCGCTGCCAGTCGCGGGCGGCGGCGAAGGCGGCCAGTCGTCGTTGCAGGGCACGGAGATCCTCACTCATGCCCCCAGGTGTAGCACCCGCCCGCCGGGCGGCGCACAGCGACCGCCCGCGCCCCTTTTACGCCCGGGAGGCGCCCCCCGCGGCCGGTTCCGCGACCTCGGTGCCGACCGGGGCCAGCAGGAACACATTGGTGTCGACGCGGTGCATCCCGCTGCCGAGCCCGAAGACGACTCCGCTGGAGAAGTCGAGGATGCGTTTGGCGACGTCGGTGTCGGCGTTGGTGAGGTCCAGCAGGACGGGGACCTGGGTCATCAGGTACTCGGCGACCTCGCGGGCGTCGGCGAAGGTCTGGACCCGGATGACGACGAACCGCCGCGCCTCCTCCTCCGGTTCCTCGTCGGGGAGCGCGCGGTGGGCGGGCCAGGAAGGCCATTCGCTGCTGCTGCGCAGCGGTACGACCTCGGCGAGCCCTTCCCACTGCTCGTCGGTGGCATCGGGGCCGTTCACCGGATCACCTCACGCGGTGGTGTGCTGCCTGTCTGCGAAATCTGCATCGCACGATTCTAGAGATAACCATACAAATCTTGCCGGACGCGACACACGCGGCGTCACATCCTCTTCCCATCCTGCACCATGGCACCTGACCTGTACCGACGCGCCGCGGTATCGGCCTGTCGCGCGTATGTGTGCCCGTTCATCCGTCCCCGCCGCCGGGAGCCACCGGCCCCAGGAACACCCCCGGGCCGCCCCCGTCCCCCGTGCCGCGGCCCAGGAACCGGTAGAGCTCGGCCGCGCTCGCCAGGTGACCGGCCGCCTCCTTCTCCTCGCCGGCGTCACGCAGCGCCGTGCCGAGGGCATGGTGCCCGCGGGCCATCAGCAGGTACTCCTGCGCGTACCGGGCGGTGCGCAGGGCGCGCCGGGCGTGGTCCACGGCGCCCGCCGTGTCACCGGTGCGCCGCAGCGCCTCCGCGAGCCGGTAGAGGCATTCCGTCTCGTTGCGGACATGGCCGCTGGTACGGGTCCGCTCCAGCACCCGCCGGTACCGTACGGCGGCCTCCTCCGGGCGGCCCCGGCCCAGCAGGGTGTCCGCCTCCGTCGTCTCCACCCGGATCAGCCACTTGAGGTCCTCGTCCCGGGTGAAGACGGCGGCCAGCCGACGGCACCCGTCGGCGATCTCGGCGAGATCGGTGTCCCGGTCGGGGTCCTCGACCGCGATCTGGAGCAGGATGGTCTGCCGCCGCGCCACCAGCCGCCGGTCACCGGTCCGCTCCGCCAGCTCCACCGAGCGTTCCGCGTGCTCGCGCGCGGCGGCGAAATCGCCCGCGTGCTGGTCGAGCTGGGCGAGCATCGCGCGGGTGAACAGGACGGCGAGGAACGGGCGCAGACCGTCGGTGGGCACCGGGTCCGGGCCGAAGAGTTCCAGGACCTTGCGCAGATGGACGCGGGAGAGCTCCAGGGAGTCGGGGGACGCGTGCTTCTTGAGGATCACCCCGGCCGCGTAGTGGGCGCAGGCGACGACGGTCCCGCCGCACAGTTCGCCGGCGGCCGGGACCAGCGCGCGGGCCGCCCGCGCCAGCGCCCCCAGGGGCAGCATCTCCTCGAAGCAGGGCGCCAGGACGAGGATGTCGACGGCGAGCGCCACCGCCTCCGGGTCGCCCGAGACCGCGGCCTGCTCGGCGACCGCGACCAGGGTGGGCAGCATCCGCCGCACCCACGCCATGGCCTCCGGCCCGGTGCCCACGTCGTCCCCCGCCGAACGGCACGGCTGGATCTCGGCGGTCAGCGCGCGCCCCAGCGGCTGGGAGGCCCGGACGGCGGCGGCGACGCTGGCGCAGAGGAAGTCGGCGGCGCGCCGGACCACCGCGCGGCGCTCCCCCTCGGGCAGTTCCGCGCGGGCCCGTTCGCGGGCGTAGGCGCCGACCAGGTCGTGGTAGTGGTAGCGGCCGGGCGCCCGGGTCTCCAGGAGGACGGCGTCCACCAGGTCCTCCAGCACCGCCTCGGTCTCCTCCTCGGGCCGGTCCAGGATCGCGGCGGCCCCCTTGACACCGAAGGTGGTGCAGTGGGGGACGGACAGGGCGAGGAAGGCGCGGGCGCAGGGCCCGGTCAGCTGCGCGTAGGACTCCTCGAACACCGCGTCGACGGTGAGTTCGCCCACCCGCAGCTCCCCCAGCAGCCGGGTGCCGTCCCGCATCCGGGCGAGCAGGGTGCCCGCGGCCCAGGCCGGGCGGAGCGCGAGGCGGGCGCCGATGGCGCGCAGGGCCAGCGGCAGATAGCCGCAGGACGCGGCGAGGGCGTGCACGGCGTCCGGTTCCTCCGCCAGTCTCCGGCGTCCGGCGACCTTCCCGATCAGTTCGACGGCGTCGTCGGGGCTCATGCCGTCCAGCACCACGGTGCGGGTGGCGGGCATCCCCGCCAGGGCGCGGGCCGTGATGAGAACACCGCAGCGGTCGCCGCCGGGGAGCAGCGGATCGACCTGGGCGACGCTCAGCGCGTTGTCCAGCACCACCAGCAGGGCCCGGTCGGCGACCAGGGTGCGGAAGAGGGCCGCGCGGTCCTGGAGCGCCATCGGGACGCGCTCGTGGGGGATGCCCAGCGCCGTCAGGAAGCCGCCCAGCACGGCAGACGGGTCCCCGGCGGTGCCGCCGGGGGCGCGCAGATCGGAGTAGAGGCAGCCGTCGGGGAAGTGCGCGCCGACGGCGTGCGCGGTGCGCAGCGCCAGCGCGGTCTTGCCGACGCCGCCCATGCCGGTCAGGACCGCGACGGGGTGCGGTCCGCCGCCGGTGAGGGCGGCGGTGAGTTCCGCGAGCTGTTCGCGGCGCCCGGTGAAGTCGGGCGGTGAGGCGGGAAGTTGGGAGGGGCGGGGCAGTCCGGGGGCGGTCCGCTGCCGGGGCACGGTGGGCGGGGCGGCGGGGCCGGGGGCGGCGAGCAGCGCGCGGTCGTCGGCGAGGACGGCGGCGTGCAGTTCGTCGAGGGCGGGGCCGGTGTCGATGCCCAGGTCGTCGGCGAGGACGCGGCGGGCCCGGTCGTGGGCGAGGAGGGCGTCGGCGCGGCGGCCCGAGCGGTACAGGGCGAGCATCAGCGCGGCGTGCAGCCGCTCGCGGTACGGGTGGGACTCCAGGGCACGTTGGATGCCCGGGACGGCCTCGGTGTGCCGGCCGCACTCCAGCAGCAGTTCCAGATGGTGTTCCAGGGCGGCGGCGTGCTGTTCGGTCAGGGCCCGGCGCTGCTCCTGCGCGTACGGGCCGGGCAGTCCGGCGAGGGCGGGGCCGCGCCACATGCCGAGGGCGTCCTTGAGGAGGGCGGCGGCCGCGGCGGGAGAGCCGCCGGCGGCGGTGCGCCGGGCGCGGACCGTGAGGTCGGCGAAGCGCAGCGCGTCGACGTGTTCCGCGGGCAGGTGGAGGACGTAGCCGTCGGCGACGGTGCCGATGAGGGAGGCGCCGTCCGTGCCGGCGGGCCCGAGGTGGGTGCGCAGCCGGTGCACGTAGTTCACGATGACGCGCCGGGCGGACGCCGGCGGATCGTCGTGGTAGAGGCCGTCGATGAGCTGGTCGACCGTCACCAGCCGTCCGGCCCGCAGCGCGAGGGCGGCGAGCACGGCCTGGGGTCCGGGCGCGCCGGGCCGCCGGGCCGCCCCCCGCTCCGGAACGTACTGGACGGGGCCGAGCAACCGGACGCGGACCGCTGTGGGGGGAGCGGAAGACTGTGCCATTCCACCGCTTATACCAACCGTCCGGTCGTTCTCCCTAGTCCGTTGTCGCGGGCGGCTGCGGTGAAGGGCCTGTGGAGGGCGCCGTGCCGTCCGCCCGCAGGCGCGGCGGGCGGGGTGTCCCCCACCGGCCCCCGGGGCCGGGCGCTCCCCGGCCGCCGGGGGTTTCCTGTCCGTTGGCGGCCAAGACCGCCAACGGCCATCACTGGCCCTACACCGTCGTGGAGATCTCTGCAAAGGTGATCCACACGGCGCGGCCCTTCTCCCCCTCCCCTCCAGCACCACCCGACGCGCCCTTTTCTTCACCGACCCTCCGGTACCGGTCCGCAGCGAAGACGTTCCATCAGTACGACAGGGGTGCCACGCCATGACCGCTCTGCCCGCCGAACCCCTCCCCCGCCCGGCACCCGGCCGGTACGGCGCGGCACCGGAGGCGGACCCGCCCCCCTTCTGCGTGCTGCTCGGCCCGGACTACGCGGGCAAGTCCTCCGCGCTGCGGGAGCTGACCGCGGCGGGACACTGGCGCGCGGTGTCGGTCGACGACGGATACCTCGGCTCCGAGCACGCGCTGATCAAGCGGCTGCGCCGGGACGTCGTCAAGGACGTGGCGCCCCACGAGGGCACATGGTCGCCGGACTTCTTCGCCGCCATGATCCAGACCGCCGTCATCCACCTGCGCGACCAGCTGCTGCACGACCCGTCGGCCCCCGCGGTCGTCGACTCGTACTACTACAAGCTGCTGGCGAAGTGCCGACTCGCGGGGGTGCGGGAGAACCCCATGTTCGCGTGGTGGCGGTCCTTCCCCCGCCCGCGCCGGGTCGTCTACCTGGACGTGACGCCGGAGTCCGCCTGGCGGCGCGCGCACCGGGGGGCCGACCTCAACCTGCTGGAGTACTACGGCAAGGACCCCGGGTGGGAGGGCTTCCGGCGCTACCAGACCGATCTCGGCAGGCTCCTGCGGGAGGAGACCGCGCACCTGCCGGTGACGGTGATCGAGGAACAGAACGACCCCGCGCGCACCGCGGAGGCGATACGAGAGGTGCTCACCGATGAGCTCGGCTGAATCCTGGACGGACCCCGACCGGCTGCGCCGCTACCGCGAGCGCGTCCTCGGCGAACGGCTGCGGCTGCGCGAGGCGTTCGCCGACCCGGACGGCGCGCAGCAGCGCGTCCTGAAGGACCTGCTGGAGTTCAACGCCGGGACGGAGTACGGCAGAGCGCACGGCTTCGACCGCATCCGCACCCTCGACGAGTACCGCGCCGCCGTCCCCGTGCAGACGTACGCGGACCTCGGGCCGTGGATCGAGCGCACCGCGGCCGGCGAGGACGGCGTGCTCAGCGCCGACCGGCCCGCCGTCTTCTTCACCAGCAGCGGCAGCACCGGCGCCCACAAGAAGATCCCGGTCACCCCGCGGTTCATGCGCACCACCTTCTTCCCGTTCTACTACGCGGCCTGGGCCCCGCTGATCGAGCACTTCCCCGACGTCCTCGGCCGCCCGGACGCCGTCCTCAACCTCAAGCACGACCCGCTGGCCGCGCCGCCCACCACCGCGTCGGGCAGCCCGCACGTCGGCGCCAGCCAGGTCGACTTCGGGGAGAAGTTCGGCGAACCGCTCTCCGCCGAGCCCGGCACCGGCGCGCCCTGGGCGACCCTGCCCGTCCCCGTCGAGGCGGGCGCCCACCTGGAGAAGATGTATCTGCGGCTGCGGCTGGCCGTGGAGAGCGACGTCCGCTGCGTCATCGGCATCAACCCGGCGATGATCGCGGCACTGCCGTACCAGCTGAACCTGTGGTGGGAGCGGATCGTCAAGGAGGTCCGCGACGGCACCCTCGGCGGCCTGCCGTACGGCACCCCCAACCCGGAGCGGGCCGCGGAACTGGAACGGCTCGCCGACCGCTTCGGCACCGTCCGCCCGGCCCATGTCTGGCCGCACATGCGGGCCCTGTTCTGCTGGACCACCGGACTGGCGTCGCTGTACCTGCCGCGGCTGCGCGAGGAGTTCGGCGCGGGGGTGACCGCGCTGCCCGCGCCGGTCGCCGCCTCCGAGGGCCCGGTCGGCGTGGCCCTGGACCGGCACCCGTCGGCCGGCAGCCTGGTCGTCACCGCGTCCGTGTACGAGTTCGCCGACGCCGCGGCCGACCTCACCGCCGGCACCGCGACGCTGCGGCCCCACGAGCTGGAGCCCGGCCGCGACTACCACGTCGTCTTCAGCCACGTCGGCGGCCTGTACCGCTACGCGGTCGGCGACGTCGTCCGGATGACGGACCGGGTCGACGGCGTCCCGCGGCTGGAGTACACCGGCCGCAGCACCCGCTCCGACCACGCCGGGGAACGGCTGCGCGACGCCCAGGTCGTCCGCGCCCTCGCCGCCGCCCTCGGCGCCCACGGCCTCGAACTGCGCAACGCCTCCTGCCGGGTGGCCGAACGGGACGGCGGCCCGGCCGGCTACGAGTTCGCCGTGGCGCCCCGCACCCCCTGGAGCGACGACGAGACCGCCCGCTTCACCGCCCGGCTCGACGAGGCGCTGGGCGCCGAGTCGCCCGGCTACCGCGCCGCCCGCGACGAGAAGCGGCTCGCCGCCCCCGAGGTGCTCCGGCTCGCCCCCGACGCGTTCTGGCGCGACTGGCAGGACACCGTCGCGAGCGGGGTGCGGCCCACCCAGGTCAAGGACCGGATGTTCCGCCAGGACCCCGCGCAGTGGGCCCGCCTCACCGGCCGCACCGCCTGACCCTCCCCCGACAGGCCCCGGGGCCGCACCGCGCCCCGGGGCCGCGCCCGCACGACCGCAGCGCACAGAAAGAAGGACCCCCGATGACCGCACAGCTGGACGCCGTCGAGCGCACCGCGCTGCTCACCGCCGCCCTGCGGGCCGCCGAGACCCGGCGCGACGACCGGCTCTACGAGGACCCCTACGCCGCCGCCCTGGCCGGCGAGATCGGCCCCTCCCTCCTCGCGGAGGTCCGCGACGCCACCTTCCCGCCCGGCCAGGAGCGGACCCTGCCGAGCACCCCCGACTACAACGCGATCCGCACCCGGTTCTTCGACGACTACCTCGCCGACGCGGCCCGCGACCCGGGGACCACGCAGATCGTGCTGGCCCCGGCCGGCATGGACTCGCGGCCCTACCGCATGGACTGGCCCGACCGCGTCCGCTGGTTCGAGGTCGACCGCCCGGCGGTGCTGGCGTACAAGGACGAGCGGCTGGCGGGCGTGGAGCCCCGCACCGACCACCGCAAGGTCGCCGTCGACCTCACCGCGCCCGACTGGGAGGACGACCTGCGCGCCGCGGGCTACGACCCGTCCGTCCCCTCCACCTGGCTGCTCGAAGGGCTGCTCTACTACATCCCCGAGCCCGACACCCACAAGATCCTCGAACGGGTCGCCGCGATCTCCGCGCCCGGCAGCCGTATCGCCGCCGACATCGTCAACAGCGCCGCGCTGACCCTGCCGCAGATGCGCGGCCTGCTCGACGTGTTCGCCCGCTGGGGCTGCCCCTGGCTGTTCGGCACCGACGAGCCGGAGGCCCTGTTCGACACGTACGGGTACGACGTCGAGGCCCTCCAGCCCGGCGACGCACGCGCGTCCTACGGCCGCTGGCCCGACCCGGTGCCGCCGCGGTCCGAGCGCGACGTCCGGCGGGTGTTCTTCGTCCACGGCACCCGGCGCTGACATGGCGGCCGCAGTCGTCGTCGGCGGCAGCGTCGCCGGCCTGGCCACCGCCCTCGCCCTGGCCGGCACCGGCCACCGCGTCCTCGTCCTCGAACGCGCCCCGGCACCACCCCAGTGGTCGGTCGGCGAGGCCGTGGCGTGGTGGCGGCGCCCCACCGTGCCGCAGAGCGTCCACTCCCACACCCTGACCTCCGTCGGCGTACGGGTCCTGCGCGAGCGGGCGCCCCAGGTGCTGGCCGCGGCCCGGGTCGCCGGGGCCGGGCTGCACCGGCTCACCGACGCCATGCCCGCCGGCATCACCGACCGCGCGCCCGCGCCCGGCGACGACGAGATGGTCTCGCTCGGCTGCCGCCGCTCCACCCTGGAACTGCTGCTGTACCGGGCCGTCGCCAACTCCCCCGGCGTCACCGTCCGGCACGCGACGACCGTCGCGGGCGTGGAGCTCGACGCGTCCCGGAGCAGGGTGACGGCCGTCGTCACCGGCTCCGGCGAACGCCTCCCCGCCGGGCTGGTGATCGACGCCACCGGGCGCCGGGCCTCCTCCCGCGGCTGGCTCACCGACCTCGGCATACCCGTCGCCGACCCGCTGACCTCACCGACCGGCCTGGCCGGCCACACCCGCTTCTACCGGCTGCTGGGCGACGGCCACCCGGGCCCCCTCAACCGCGGCAACGCCGCCGGCCACGTCGGCGGCCACTACGCCGGGGTGCTGCACCCCGGCGACCACGACACCTTCTCCATCGCCCTGCTGACCCTGCCCGGTGACCGCGCCCTGTCCGGCATCCGGCGCCGCGCGGTGTTCGACGCGGTGTGCCGGGCCACGCCGGGCCTCGGCCCCTGGATGGCGCCGGGCGTCGCCGAACCGATCTCGCCGGTGCACGCGATCACCAGCCCGCCCAACACCCTGCGCGTCACCGGCGAGGACGCGGCCCTGCCCGTCGCGGGGCTCTACCCCGTCGGGGACGCCGCGTGCATCACCGACCCGTTCTTCGGCCGGGGCATGTCCCTCGCCCTGGAACACGCCTTCCTGCTCGCCGACGTCCTGGCCGCCCACCCGGACCCGGACACCGGGCAGCGGCGGGCCGTCGGCACGGCGACCGCGGGGTTGCTGCGCCCCTG
>NZ_JCANQV010000072.1:0-23321 GCF_059553635.1 Candidatus Streptomyces philanthi | reverse complement strand
CGCAGCGCGGACGCGGAGGCGGAGAAGCGCTGGGGGAGCGCGATCAGCGGGCGGGCGCCCGCCGCGGCGCTCACAGCCGTATCCAGGTGGTCTTGAGCTCGGTGTACTTCTCCAGGGCGTGGACGGACTTGTCGCGGCCGTTGCCGGACTGCCGGTAGCCGCCGAACGGGACGGTCAGATCGCCCTCCTCGTAACAGTTGACCCAGACCGTGCCGGCCCGCAGGGCGCGCGTCAGGCGGTGGGCGGTGCCCAGGTCGCGGGTCCAGACGGACGCGGCGAGCCCGTAGACGCTGTCGTTGGCGAGCGCCACCGCCTCTTCGGGGGTGTCGAAGGTGAGGACGGACAGGACCGGGCCGAAGATCTCCTCGCGGGCCAGCGGCATGTCCGGGGTGACGCGGTCGAAGACGGCGGGCGCGAGGTAGCTGCCGCCGGGGAGGACGGCGACGCGGTCCCCGCCGGTGCGCAGCCGCGCCCCGGACGCCACACCCGCCTCGATGTGCGCGCGGACGGCGGCCACCCGGGCCTCGCCGGCCAGGGCGCCCATCTCGGTGGCGGGGTCGAGCGGGTCGCCGACGCGGAGCGCGCGGGCGTGTTCCACCACCAGGTCCGTCACCCGTTCGGCGAGGGAGGAGTGGACCAGGAGGCGGGAGGGGGCGGTGCACATCTCGCCCTGGTTGAAGAAGACGTTCCCGGCGACGCTCGCCGCGGCGGCCTCCGTGTCGGCGTCCGGCAGGACGAGGAACGGTGACTTGCCGCCGAGTTCGAGCCAGACCCGCTTGAGGTTGGAGTCCGCGGCGTAGCGCGGGAAGTGGCGGCCGACGGCGGTGGAACCGGTGAAGGCCAGCACGTCCACGTCCGGGTGCAGGCCCAGCGCGCGCCCGGCGACCGGCCCGTCACCGGCGATCACATTGAGGACGCCGGGCGGCAGTCCCGCCTCGTCGGCGAGCCGGCCGAGCAGCAGGGCCGACAGCGGGGTCAGTTCGGAGGGTTTGAGGACGCAGGTGCAGCCGGCGGCGAGCGCGGGGGCGATCTTCCAGGCGGCGAGGGTGAGGGGGAAGTTCCAGGGGACGACGGCGGCGACCACACCGGACGGCTCGCGGGTGACCAGGGCGAGCGCGGCGGGGTCGGTGTGCGGCACCTCGTCGTGGAGCTTGCCGGCCAGTTCGCCGTAGTAGCGGAAGGTGGCGGCGAGGGCACGCAGTTCGACGCCGTACGCCTCGGTGACCGGCTTGCCGTTCTCCAGGCAGACCAGCGCGGCGAGTTCGGCGCGGTGCTCCTCGACGAGTGCGGCGATCCGCAGCAGGGCGCGGCCCCGGTCGGCGGGGGCGAGCCGGGGCCAGGGGCCGTGGTCGAAGGCGTGGCGGGCGGCGGCGACGGCGTGGCCGGCCTCCTTCTCGCCGGCGTCGGCGACGGTGGCCAGCAGCGTGCCGTCGCGCGGCGCGCGGACGGGGAAGACGGCGCCGGAGCCGGGTTCGCCGGCGCCCGCGATCCGGTGTGCGACGGGCGGGACGAGGCCGGCCGCGTACCGCTCCCAGTCGTCGTGGCCGCTGTCGAGGGTGGGGTCCATAGGCCGCCTCCTGGGGGGTGCGCGGGGTGTCGTTTGGGGTCAAACTATAGGCATCTCCCGTGATCGCGTAAGGGGTTGACCGGGTCCCGCCGCCCTCCTATGTTGTTTGGGGTCAAACGAAACAGGAGGTCGTGATGGCTCCCCCCGCACCCCCGCACACCGCGACCGTCGCCGGCGTACCCGTCGACACCCGCCACTGGATCGGCGGCGAACGCGTCGCCTCCGCCGCGACCTACCCCGACCACTCACCGATCGACGGCGCCCACCTCGCCGACATCGCCCGCGGCGGCGCCGAGGAGGCGGGGGCCGCGCTCGCCGCCGCCCGCACCGCCTTCCCCGGCTGGGCCGCCACCCCGCCCGCCGAACGCGCCCGCCTGCTGCACGCCGTCGCGGACGGCGTCGAGGCCCGCCTGGAGGACCTCGCCGCCGTCGAGACCGCCGACAGCGGCGCCCTGCTGCGCTCCCACCGGCGCGGTGTGATGCCCCGCGTCGCCCACAACCTGCGCTTCTTCGCCGACCGGCTGCTGGAGCTGGGCCACCCCGACTTCCCCACCCGCGGCCACACCAACCACGTCGCCTGGGACCCGGCCGGCCCCTGCGTCCTGATCACCCCGTGGAACGCGCCGCTGATGCTGGCGAGCTGGAAGATCGCCCCGGCGCTCGCGGCCGGCAACACCGTCGTCCTCAAGCCCGCCGAATGGACTCCGCTCACCGCCTCCCTCTTCGCCGACATCGCGGCCGCCGCGGGACTGCCGCCCGGCGTCCTCAACGTCGTCCAGGGATACGGCGCCGAGGCGGGCGCCGCGCTCACCGCCGACCCGTCCGCCCGCCGCATCAGCTTCACCGGCTCGGTCCCCACCGCCCGCGTGATCGCCGCCGCTGCCGCCGCCCACCTCGTCCCCACCAGCTTCGAACTCGGCGGCAAGTCACCCCTGGTGGTCCTCGCCGACGCCGATCTCGACCTCGCCGCCGACCTCGCCGTCGAGCAGTACGACAACGCGGGCCAGGTCTGCCTCGCCGGCACCCGGCTGCTCGTCGACGAGAGCGTCGCGGCCGCCTTCACCGAACGGTTCCTCGCCCGCGCCCGCGCACTGCGCCAGGGCGACCCCCGCGACGAGACCACCGACATCGGCCCCAACATCCACCCCGACCACCTCGCCCGGATCGACGGCTTCGTCCGCCGCGCCCTGGACGGCGGCGCCCGCGCCCTGCTCGGCGGCGGCCCCCACGACGCACTCGGCGGCACCTACTACCGCCCCACCCTCCTCACCGACGTCGACCAGCACTCCGAGATCGTCCAGGAGGAGGTCTTCGGCCCGGTCCTCACCCTCCAGACCTTCTCCGGCGAGGACGAGGCCACAGCCCTCGCCAACGACACCCGCTTCGGGCTCGCCGCCACCCTCGTCACCGGCGACCGCGAGCGCGCCGACCGCGTCGCCGCCCGCCTCGTCGCCGGGACCGTCTGGGTCAACTGCTTCTTCGTCCGCGACCTCGCCGCGCCCTTCGGCGGTTCCCGCGAGTCCGGCATCGGCCGCGAGGGCGGCGACTGGAGCTTCGACTTCTACTGCGACCTCAAGAACACCGTCACCGCGCCCGGGGGGTGGCGCTCCCATGGGTGAGATCACCGGCGCCGGACTCCTCGCCCACGTCCCCACCATCGTCCTGCCCGAGGCCACCCGCAGGGAACTCAACGAGGGCCAGGAAATCAGCCTCGTACCCGGCCTGCGGCGGCTGCGCGCCGACGTCTTCGAGACCGCCGACTACGACACCGTCGTCGTCCTCGACTCGCACTGGGCCACCACCGTCGAATTCGTCGTCGCCGCCCAGCCGCGCCGCGCCGGACTGTTCACCTCCGACGAACTGCCGCGCGGTATGTGCCGGATGCCCTACGACTACCCCGGCGACCCCGAACTCGCCGAGTCGATCGCGGGCTTCGCCGAGAAGCACGGCACCTGGATCACCCCCGTGGACGACCCCTGCCTCCCCGTCCACTACGCCACCATCAACCTCTGGGACCACCTCGGCAAGGGCCTGCCCGGCAAGCGCTGGGTCTCCATCGGCGTCTGCCAGACCGGCGACACCGAGGACCACCTGCGCCTCGGCCGCGCCCTCGCCGACGGCATCGCCGCCCTGCCCGACCGCAAGGTCCTGCTCATCGCCTCCGGCGCCCTCTCCCATACCTTCTGGCCGCTGCGCGAACTGCGCGACCACGAGGCCAGCGACCCCGTCCACATCCGCACCCCCGAGGCCCGCGCCGCCGACGAGGAACGCATCGCCTGGTTCCGGGACGGCGACCACGCACAGGTCCTCGCGACCATGCCGGAATTCCTCCGGTACAAGCCCGAGGCCCGCTTCGCCCACTACCTGATGATGATCGGCGCCCTTGGCGAGGAGCGCTGCACCGCGCCCGGCCGCCTCTACAGCGCGTACGAGAACTCGGTGGGCACCGGACAGGTCCACCTCTGGTTCGACCGGCCGGCCGGCGGCTGGACCGCCTGACCCCCGCACCCCTACGGAAAGCGACCCCGCATGCCGACCACCGAACACCGCCGCATCCTGCTCGACGGCGCCGCCGTCCAGGTCGTCCGCGAGGGCGACGAGCTGATCGCCGCCGACGGCCGCCGCGTCCCGGCCGACCGGGCACATCATCTGCCCCCGGTCGTCCCCAGCAAGATCATCGCCGTTCACCTCAACCACCGCAGCCGCGTCGAGGAGTTCCTGACACGGCTGCCGCCCGCCCCCACCTACTTCCACAAGCCGGTCTCCGCACTCAACTCCCACGGCGGCGCCGTCGTCCGCCCCGAGGGCTGCCACTACCTCAACTACGAGGGCGAGATCGCCGTCGTCATCGGCCGCACCTGCCGCAACATCGCCCCGGCCGACGCCGGCGCGTACATCGCGGGCTACACCCTCGCCAACGACTACGGCCTGCACGACTTCCGCGACACCGACGCCGGCTCCATGCTCCGCGTCAAGGGCTCCGACACCCTCTGCCCCCTCGGCCCCGGCCTCGTCACCGGCTGGGACTTCCGCGGCAAGTACCTGCGGACGTACGTCAACGGCGAACTGGTCCAGGACGGTTCGACCGACGAGATGGAGTGGGACATGCACTACCTCGTCGCCGACATCGCCCGCACCATCACCCTCGAACCCGGCGACGTCCTGCTCTCCGGCACTCCGGCCAACTCCCGCCCCGTCCGGCCGGGCGACATCGTCGAGGTCGAGGCCGAGGGGCTGGGACGGCTGCGCAACCACATCGTCACCGGGCCCGTCCCGGTCCGCGACGACTGCGGCGCCCAGCCCACCGCCTCGGAGGAGGTCCTCTCCACCGCCCTCGGCGGCGACTGGGAGTTCCGCGGCGTCCGCCCGCCCCGCCGCTGACCGCCCGCCGCCCGACCCCGCACCCAGGAGTACCGCATGAAGATCATCGTTGACATGGACGTCTGCCAGGACCACGGCCAGTGCGTCTTCGCCGCCCCCGACGTCTTCCGCATCGAGTCCGACGGCCACCTCGCCTTCACCGAGTCCCCCGACGACTCGCTGCGCGAGGCCGTCGAGGACGCCGCGGACGTCTGCCCGCTCCAGGCCATCCGGATCGAGGACTGAGACCGTGCCCCGCATCGCCGTCGTCGGCGCCTCCCTCGGCGGCCTGCGCGTCGCCGAGCAGCTGCGCGCCGCGGGCTGGACCGACGACATCACCGTCCTCGGCGACGAGCCCCACCTCCCCTACAACCGCCCCCCGCTGTCCAAGGCCGTCCTCGCCGGCACCGCCACGGCCGCCTCCACCGCACTGCGCCGCCGCTCCGGCACCGAAGACATCACCTGGCGCACCGGCACCCGCGTCACCGCCGCCGACCTCACCGCCCGCACCCTCACCCTCGCGGACGGCGAACGGCTCCCCTTCGACGGCCTGGTCGCCGCCACCGGCATCCGCCCCCGCCGCCTCACCTGCCCCGCCCCCGACGACGGCACCGGCCCCACCCGTCACGTCGTCCGCACCCTCGACGACGCCGAGGCCCTGCGCACCGCCCTCGTACCGGGCGCCCGCGTCGTGGTCGTCGGCGCCGGGTTCATCGGCTGCGAGGTCGCCGCCACCGCCCGCACCCTCGGCGCCGACGTCACCGTCGCCGCCCCCGAGCACCTGCCGATGGTCCGCCCCCTCGGCGACCTCCTCGCCACCGCGCTGCGCCGCCGCCACGAGGCCGAGGGCGTCCGCTTCGCCCTCGGCCGCACCGTCGCCCGCGTCGAGGCGGACGGCGTCGTCCTCGACGACGGCACCCCGCTGCCCGCGGACGCCGTCGTCGAGGCCATCGGCTCCGTCCCCAACACCTCCTGGCTGGACGGCAACGGACTCGACCTCACCGACGGCGTCCTCTGCGACAACCGGCTGCGCGCCCAGGGAGCGGCGCACCTCGTCGCCGTCGGGGACATCGCCCGTTTCCCCAACCCCCGCTACGGGACCACGGCCCGCCGCGTCGAGCACTGGAGCATCCCCGGCGACACCGCGCGGCAGGCCGCCCGCACCCTCGTCGCGGGCCTCACCGGCCGCGACGCCGACGCCGGGGAGCCGTTCGCCCCGCTCCCGTCCTTCTGGAGCGATCAGTACACCTTGCGCCTTCAATCCTTCGGCGCCCCCGGCCTCGCCGACACCGTCCGCCTCCTGGAGGGCGACCCGGACCGGCCCGGCGGCGACCTGGTCACCGGCCACTACCGCGACGGCCGCCTCACCGGGGTGATCGCCCTCGGCGGGCCGTCCGCCTCCGCCGCGGCGGCCCGCCACCGGGCGGAGCTGACGGTGATGCCGCACCCCGTCCCCTGAGTCACGGCCGCCCCGCCGGGGGCACCACCTCCCCGGCGGGCACCGGGCCGGGCGGGGTGCCGTCCCCGAACGGCGACCCGCCCAGCTCCTCCCGGTGGTGCGGGGTCAGCCAGCCGTCCAGCTCGGGGCCCACGGGCACGACGCCGGTCGGGTTGATGCCGGTGTGCACGCGGTAGTAGTGGCGCTTGATGTGGTCGAAGTCGACGGTGTCGCCGAAGCCGGGGGTCTGGTACAGGTCCTTGGCGTAGGCCCACAGCACCGGGTCCTCGGCCAGCTTGTACCGGTTGCACTTGAAGTGGCCGTGGTAGACGGCGTCGAAGCGGACCAGCGTGGTGAACAGCCGGATGTCGGCCTCGGTGATGCTCGTGCCCACCAGGTAGCGGCGGTCGGCGAGCCGCTCGGAGAGATGGTCCAGACACCGGAACACATCCGCGTACGCCTCCTCGTACTCCGGCTGCGCGGTCGCGAAACCCGCCCGGTAGACGCCGTTGTTGAGATCGCGGTAGACGCCCGCCATCACCTCGTCGATCTCCTCCCGCAGCGGCTCGGGGTACAGATCGGGCGCGCCGGGCCGGTGCAGCGCACGCCACTCGGTCGCCAGGTCCAGGGTGATCTGCTGGAAGTCGTTGGTGACCAGCTTCCCGCTCGGTACGTCGACGATCGCCGGGACGCTCACCCCGCCCGGGTAGCCGCTCTCCCGCGCGTCGTACGCCTCGCTGAGGAAGCGGATGCCGAGGACGGGGTCGCGGTCGTCCGGGTCCAGCGTGAAGCGCCAGCTGCGGTCGTCCTGGATCGGGTCGGTGATGCCGAGCGAGAGCGCGTCCTCCAGCCCGAGCAGCCGCCGTGAGATCACCGCCCGGCTCGCCCAGGGGCAGGCCCGGCTGGCGATCAGCCGGTAGCGGCCCGCCTCGACCGGCCAGCCGTACCGCCCGTCGGCGGTGATCCGGTCGGCGAAGTGGCTGCGGGACCGCTTGAACGGCTTGACCCCGTACGCGGTGTTGCCCTCGCCGGGGCCGCCGGCCGTCGTGCCGTCCTGGGTGTCGCTCTCGGTGCGGGCCATCGCCGCACTCCTTTCCACGGGTGCCTGGGGGCACCGGCGCCGGAACCGGGCGTTCCGCCGCCGGTGCTTCCGCATGCCTTCCCGGACACCCGACCGGAACCCGCACGGTCAGCCGACCGGCCGTACGCCCCGCCCGGCACTCACCGCCCCTCGAACACCACCTCACCGTCGAACACCGTCATCGCCACCGGAAGCTCCGGTATCTCCTGCGGCTCCGTGTGCGGCAGATCGCCGTCCAGGACACACAGATCGGCGACCTTGCCCGGCTCCAGGGAGCCCTTCCACGCCTCGGCGAAGTCCTGGCGGGCCGCGCCCGTGGTGTACGCGCGCAGCGCGGTCTCCAGGCCGACGCGCTGGTCGAGACCGCTGGGACGACCGCTGGCCTGCGCCGTGCGCAGCAGCATCGCGGCGACCCCGCTCCGCCAGTCGGGGTAGGTGACCGGCGCGTCGGAACTGGCCGCGACGCTGACGCCCGCCTCGACGGCGCTGCGCACGGGCGACTCGTAGGCGGCGCGCCGCGCGCCGACGACGGACTCCATCAGATCGGCGACGGCGGCCCTGATGCCGGGGTTCACGTTGAGGCCCCAGCCGTTGCGGGCGAGGACGTCCAGGGCACGGGGGCCCGCGAAGTCGCCGTGGATGAGGTAGTGCCGGGCGTCGGGCCGGGGGTGGTCGAGCTGGGCGGCGGTGAACGCGTCCACGACGGCGTCCGCGGCCCGGTCGCCGGTGACGTGCACCCCGACCTGGAACCCGGCCGTGTGCGCGTGCCGCACGATGGCGTCGAGTTCGCCGACCCGCTGGGCGTCGGTGCGGCCGTGCAGGCACAGCGCGCCGTGCCCGCCGCCCTCGTACTCCTCGTGCATCCAGGCGGTACGGCTCGGCGGTATCCCGTCGGCGAAGACCTTGACGCCCAGGACGTTGAGGAGGCGCGGGTCGGCGCCCTCGCACAGTCCGGCCAGCGCGTCGAGCCGGTCGGGCAGGTCGCGGGCCGCGCCGCCCATCTCCAGCGGCAGCAGCAGGACGCCGACGCGGGCGCGCAGCTGCCCGGCGCGGGCCAGCCGGGCGTAGACGCGCAGGGTGGCGGTCTCGGCGGAGCTGAACAGGAGGGAGCTGCCGCCGGGGCCGAGGCCGGGTTCGGTGAAGCTGGTGATGCCCTCGCGGTGGCAGACGTCGACCGCGGCCCGCACGGCGGCCTCGCGGGCCGCCTCGTCCATCGGCGGCAGCGCGGAGGTGACCAGTTCCTGGGCGCTCTCGCGCAGGATGCCGGTGGGCCGCCCGTCGCGCAGTTCGACGATGCCGCCGGCCGGTACGGGCCGGTCGGCGGTGATCCCGGCGGCCTCCAGGGCGCGGGTGTTGAGCCAGACGGTGTGCCCGGAGAACTCGCTCAGCAGGACGGGGTGGTCGGGGGAGACCGCGTCCAGGTCCTCCCGGCTCGGGACGCGGCGCGGGTCGTCGCGGAACTCGCGCAGATGGCCGATGTCCCAGCCGAAGCCGGTGATCCAGCTGCCGGGCGGGAGTGCGGCGGCCTTGGCGCGTACGGCCTCGCGGATGCCGGCGAGGGTGGTGACGGCGGGGTGGGAGAGGTCCAGGGCGAGCGGCGGGCGGGTGGCGCCGAACGCGCAGGCGTGCAGATGGGAGTCGTTGATGCCGGGGAGGACGGTGCGGTCGGCGAGGTCGACGACCTCGGTGCGCGGACCGATGAGCGGGCGGAGCGTGGCGGTGGTGCCGGTGGCGGCGATCAGTCCGTCGCGGACGGCGACCGCCTCCTCGGTGCGGAAGGCGGGGTCGAGGGTGAGCACGGTGCCGTTGAGCAGGACGAGGTCCGCGGGTCGGGGCAAGGGGACTCCAGGGGACGGCGGGACGGCAGGGGCGGGCCGGGGCGCGGCGGCGCGGAAGTCCGGTACGTCCGGCGGGATTTCCCCCGGCCTGTTTGAGGCCAAACGGTAAGCGCCCCTCGGCGGGATGCTCAAGGGGGAGGAGCGACGGAAGCCGGTTCGGCGGGTCCCGTGTCGGCGATAATGAAGTTTGAGTCCAAATGAGATCGTCCCGGGGCCGGAGTGCGGCCCGCGCCAACAGGGAGGGGAGTGGTGACCGTGCGCGCCCTGGTCATCCTGCACGACCATCTGTCCACCGCCGGCCACGTCGGCGACCGGCTGACCCAACGCGGCTACGACCTCGACGAACTGCGCGTCGTCCCCGCGGAACGCTTCACGACCCCCGACGTCGACGTCACCTTTCCGCCGCTCGCCGACCACGAACTGATCCTCACGCTCGGCGCGCCCTGGTCCGTCGGCGACGACATGCCGTGGGTCGCCGCGGAGCTGGAGCGGCTGCGCGCCGCGCACGACGCCGGCATACCGGTGCTCGGCATATGTTTCGGCGGCCAGGCGCTGGCCACCGCGCTCGGCGGCGGCATAGAGCGCGCGCCCCGCTTCGAACTGGGCTGGAGCCGGATAGAGGCCGACGAGCCGGAACTGGTGGGGCCGGGTCCGTGGTTCCAGTTCCACGGCGACCGCTGGCTGCTGCCGCCCGGCGCCCGCGAGATCGCCCGCAACGAGGTCGCCTCCCAGGCGTTCGTCTGCGGCCGCTCCCTGGGCGTGCAGTTCCACCCGGAGGTGACGCCGCCGGTGCTGCGCTCCTGGTTCGACCACATCGGCACCTCCGTCGCGGAGGCGAGCGGCGCCGATCCGGACCGCCTGGTCGCCGAACTGACGGCGGATCTGCCCGCCGGACGGCAGCGGGCGTACGCCCTGGTGGACGCGTTCCTCGACCGGGTGGCCGGGGTGGGCAAGGGCTGAGCGGGCGCGGGGCGCGCATGGCCGGAAACCGCCCCCGCCTCGCCCGCCCCGCTTCCGCCGGAATCGCCGGGTCCCCGTCGTCACGTACCCCTCGGACAAGGGCGGAAGGGGCGCCGTCCTTACGTGATTCTCACCACCCTTGATCAGGGTTGCGCTCAAATGAGCACAAGAAAGGGGCTCCATCTCTCCAACGGTGGCACTGGGTGCCACGGAATATGAGTTGAAGAAATCAACGCATCCTTTTCGCTCCGTAGCGGCTGATCATCTATTGATGACAGAGATAGGTGTTCGCGTTCAGGTGGTGAACGCGACCCCCTTCGCCCCGCGACTTTCGATCTGCTGGCGGACGGCTGGTTACGCGCTCATGTCGACCAAGTGGACGTACCGATGAGCCTTCGATCTGGGTATGTTCCTCGCCGTCAGGGCAGCCGTCCGCGAGGAGTCCGATTCCCGTGCCGGAAACACAAGATCCCCACGTAAACCAGCGTGAGACCGCGAAGTTCGTCTACGACTTCACCGAGGGCAACAAGGACCTCAAGGACCTTCTCGGCGGCAAGGGAGCCAACCTCGCCGAGATGACGAACCTGGGCCTCCCCGTCCCGCCCGGCTTCACGATCACCACCGAGGCGTGCAAGGTCTACCTCGACAGCGGCGAGGAGCCCGCGGCACTGCGTGCCGAGGTCACCGAGCACCTCGACGCCCTTGAGAAGCGCATGGGAAAGAAGCTCGGTCAGGCGGACAACCCCCTGCTGGTTTCGGTGCGTTCCGGTGCGAAGTTCTCGATGCCCGGCATGATGGACACCGTCCTCAACATCGGACTCTCCGACGCATCGGTTTCCGGCCTCGCCGCCCAGGCGGGCGACGAGCGCTTCGCCTGGGATTCCTACCGCCGCCTCATCCAGATGTTCGGCAAGACCGTGCTGGACGTCGACGGCGACCTCTTCGAGGAGGCCCTGGACGAGGCCAAGCGCGCCAAGGGCGTCACCGTCGACGTCGACCTGGACGCCGCCGACCTGCGCACCCTCGTCGACCACTTCAAGACCATCGTCGTCCGCGAGACCGGCCGCGAGTTCCCGCAGGACCCGCGCGAGCAGATGGACCTCGCCGTACGCGCCGTCTTCGACTCGTGGAACACCGACCGCGCCAAGCTCTACCGCCGCCAGGAGCGCATCCCCGGCGACCTCGGCACCGCCGTCAACATCTGCTCCATGGTCTTCGGCAACCTCGGCCCCGACTCCGGCACCGGCGTCGCCTTCACCCGCGACCCCGCCAGCGGCCAGCAGGGCGTCTACGGTGACTACCTCCAGAACGCCCAGGGCGAGGATGTCGTCGCCGGTATCCGCAACACCGTGCCGCTGGCCGACCTGGAGGACATCGACAAGTCCTCCTACGACCAGCTGATGCAGATCATGGAAACCCTCGAAACGCACTACAAGGACCTGTGCGACATCGAGTTCACCATCGAGCGCGGCACCCTGTGGATGCTCCAGACCCGCGTCGGCAAGCGCACCGCGGGCGCCGCCTTCCGCATCGCCACCCAGCTCGTCGACCAGGGCCTGATCGACGAGGCCGAGGCCCTCCAGCGGGTCACCGGCGCCCAGCTCGCCCAGCTGATGTTCCCGCGCTTCGACGTCGACGCGAAGTCCGAGACCATCGGCCGCGGCATCGCCGCCTCCCCCGGCGCCGCCGTCGGCAAGGCCGTCTTCGACTCGTACACCGCCGTCAAGTGGTCCCGCTCCGGCGAGAAGGTCATCCTCATCCGCCGCGAGACCAATCCCGACGACCTCAACGGCATGATCGCCGCCGAGGGCATCCTCACCTCCCGCGGCGGCAAGACCTCGCACGCCGCCGTCGTCGCCCGCGGCATGGGCAAGACCTGTGTCTGCGGCGCCGAGGAACTGGAGGTCGACACCAAGCGCCGCCGGATGACCACCCAGGACGGCGTGGTCGTCGAGGAGGGCGACGTCGTCTCCATCGACGGCTCCACCGGCAAGGTCTACGCCGGTGAGGTCCCCGTCGTCCCGTCCCCGGTCGTCGAGTACTTCGAGGGCCGGATGCACGCCGGCGCCGACGACGCGGACGAACTCGTCAAGGCCGTCCACCGGATCATGGCCTACGCCGACCGCGTCCGCCGGCTGCGGGTCCGCTCCAACGCCGACAACGCCGAGGACGCCGCCCGCGCCCGCCGGTTCGGCGCCCAGGGCATCGGCCTGTGCCGCACCGAGCACATGTTCCTCGGCGAGCGCCGCGAGATGGTCGAGCGCCTCATCCTCGCCGACACCGACGCCGACCGCGAGGCCGCGCTCGGTGAGCTGATGCCGCTCCAGAAGGCCGACTTCATCGAGCTGTTCGAGGCGATGGACGGCCTGCCGGTGACCGTACGGCTGCTGGACCCGCCGCTGCACGAGTTCCTGCCCGACATCACCGACCTGTCGGTCCGCGTCGCACTCGCCGAGGCCCGCCACGAGAAGCACGAGAACGATCTGCGGCTCCTCCAGGCCGTCCACAAGCTGCACGAGCAGAACCCGATGCTCGGCCTGCGCGGCGTCCGCCTCGGCCTGGTCATCCCCGGCCTGTTCGCCATGCAGGTACGGGCCATCGCCGAGGCCGCCGCCGAACGGCGCCGGGTCCAGGGCGACCCGCGCGCCGAGATCATGATCCCGCTCGTCGGCACCGTCCAGGAGCTGGAGATCGTGCGCGAGGAGGCCGAGCAGGTCATCGCCGAGGTCGAGCAGGCCCACGGCGTGAACCTCCGCCTCACCCTCGGCACCATGATCGAACTGCCCCGTGCCGCGCTGACGGCCGGACAGATCGCCGAGGCCGCCGACTTCTTCTCCTTCGGCACCAACGACCTCACCCAGACCGTCTGGGGCTTCTCCCGCGACGACGTCGAGGCCAGCTTCTTCACCGCCTACCTGGAGAAGGGCATCTTCGGCGTCAGCCCGTTCGAGACCATCGACAAGGACGGCGTCGGCGCGCTCGTCCGCAGCGCCGCCGAGGCCGGCCGGGCCACCCGCCCCGACCTCAAGCTCGGTGTCTGCGGCGAACACGGCGGCGACCCGGAGTCCGTCCACTTCTTCCACGAGGTCGGCCTCGACTACGTCTCCTGCTCGCCCTTCCGCATCCCCGTCGCCCGCCTGGAGGCCGGCCGCGCGGCCGCCGGGTCCCAGGGCAGCGACAGCCGCTGACGACCATCCCACCGGAGCCGGGGCCGGCCCACCCTCACCCGCGCCCCGCTCCGACCCACGAGGGCGGCACCTGTGCGGAAGGTGCCGCCCTCGTCCTTGCGCCACTTCACGGTGAGGTGCGGGACGGGGCCGCCGCGAATGACCGGCCGGGGAATCAGCGGAACAGCGCGCCCGCGCAAGAAGCACCCCGGCGCGCTTCCCCGGACCGCTCGATCTCGTACGCGCCGAAGAGACGGAAGCGGGCCGGTCCGGCCCTTTTCCGGGATGAGGTGAACCCGCCCGGTCCGTCGCCGGCTGTGGGACACGAGATGGACGCGGATCGTACGGCGGGTGGACAAGAAGCTCGGCGGCCGGACAACGCCGCTCCGCGCCCCGGGTGCGCGACGCCGTACCCCGTGCGGCACTTTTCCGCCTTCGCACAGATCGGGTATGGGGCCACAGTGAAGAAAGTGCCGCCACTCTCCGGGCACGCGGCACCTTCGATCACCCGGAGATCTCCGCGTACGTGCGCGGGAGGACGACACGGACGACTCCGCGGACCTCATTGACGCACTTCTGACGCGATGTGCCCCCGCGGCGTCCCACGGACCCGACGGCCCGGCGTCCTCGCAGGTCACCGCTACGAGGGCGGCACCTGTGCGGAGGTGCCGCCCTCGCTCTTCCGGACTCCCCCCTCGGGAGCTGCCGCCTCTCATGTCGGCGTGAGAGGCGGCCTTCAACGGAAATGCCGAGCGGTCGGTACTTTGCCCATCACCCCCCACGGGATCGAGCAATCCGGTTCCGTCCCATCGCCGTCGAATTGACACCAGGATTCCCGGCACCCGCCCCCTGGCGCGACCCTTTTCAACTCTGGCCAAAAGGGCATGGTGACCGCATGTGGCGGCGTGCATACTCAGGCGTGCCGGGGGTGGACTTGGGGAGTCATGGGGTGGGGTTTCGGTGCTGCGCGTCCATTTCAGTGGACTCGATCTGGCCCGCGTGCGGATAGCCGCGCGTCCGGATGTGCTGTGGGAGACCGTTCTCAGTTTTCATCGACTGCGCGACCGACGTGACGAAACGACGTTCGGAAAATGGCGCACGGAAACACGCCGGAAGTTGAATGGCGAAACGCGCCTGCTGGCTCCGCTCGTGCCCACCCGGGGCTATTTCCCGGATTTCCTCACGCCGCTCGAAGGGCTCCTCGGCATCGACGAGGCGCTGTCCGCGCTGCGCGAGACACCGCCCGCCCGGGTGCACACCGAACTCTCCCGGCTGGCCGTCGCCCGCCCGCTGCCCGCGTGGATACGCGCCATGGGCGACGGCGACAGCCGCCAGATGGGCCGGCTCGCCGGAGCGCTCCAGCGCTACCACGACACCGCGGTCGCCCCGTACTGGCCGAAGGTCCAGGCCCGGGTCGAGGCCGACCGCGCCGCCCGCGGCCGGGCCCTGCTCGACGGCGGCGCCGACCGGCTGCTGTCCTCGCTGCCGCCGATGATGCGCTGGCGCGCCCCCGTCCTCGAAGCGGACTACCCGGTGGACCGGGACCTGCACCTCGACGGCCGCGGACTGCTGCTGGTGCCCTCGTACTTCTGCCGGCGCACACCCGTCGCCTTCCACAATCCCGAACTGACGCCCGTCCTCGTCTATCCCGTCGAGCACCCGGTCCGCCCCACCGTCCCGGCCGCCGCGCCCGAGCGGTCACTGGGACGGCTGGTCGGACACACCCGCTCGGCGATCCTCCAGGGCATCGGCGTCGGCTGCACCACCAGCGAACTGGCCCGCCGCGCCGATGTCTCCCTCGCCTCCGCCAGCCAGCACGCCACCGTCCTGCGCGACGCGGGCCTCCTGGTCACCCTCCGCCAGGGCAACGCCGTCCTGCACACCCTGACCCCCCTGGGCGCGGCCCTGCTGAGGGGCGGCCACTGAACCGGGGCCCCGCCGCTCAGTCGTCGATGCCGCTGCGCTCCACACCCGCCACGATGTAGCGCTGCAACAGCAGGAAGACGACGACCAGCGGGACGATCGAGACGCCCGCGGCGACGAACAGTTCGTGCAGATTGAGGTTCTGCGCGGTGGTGAACGTGGAGAGCGCGACCTGGACCGTCCAGGACTCCTGGTCCTGGCCGATGACCAGCGGCCACAGGAACGCGTTCCACGCGCCGATGAAGACGATCGTGCCGACCGCCGCGAACACCGGCCGGGCGTTGGGCACCACGATGCGCCAGTACGTCCGCCAGTACCCCAGGCCGTCCACCCGGGCCGCGTCCTCCAACTCCCGGGGAAAGCCGAGGAAGTACTGCCGGAAGACGAAGCAGGCGAACGCGCTGAAGAGGGTCGGGATCACCAGGCCGCGCAGGGTGGAGATCCAGCCGAGCGACGACACCAGGACGAAGCTCGGCACGAAGGTGACGGCCGCCGGGACCATCAGCGTGCCCAGGACCAGGTAGAAGACGGCGTTCGCGTGACGGTAGGGGATACGGGCCAGGCCGTAGCCGGCGAGGGAGGCCAGCAGCACCGTACCGGCCGTGGTGGAGACGGCGATCAGCGTGGAGTTGAGCAGGGCCCGCGCCAGCGGCAGGCCCGGGTCCCGGAAGACCTCGGTGAGATTGCCCCACTGCACGGCGCGCGGGAAGAAGGTCCACTCCGGCGCCGTGATGTCCGCCTCGGTGGCCAGCCCGTTGCGGACCAGCAGATAGAACGGCACGAGGAACAGCAGCGCCAGCACCACCAGCAGCACCAGACGCAGGGCGCGCCCGACCCGGACGAGAGCGTCGTCCACCGTCCTCAGTCCTCCTTCCGGCCCAGGCCGAACCACCGCGCCTGCGCCACCGTGGCCACCGCGATGATCAACGCCAGGATCACCGCGCCCGCACTGCCCAGCCCGAGGTTCTGCTCCCGCCCGAGCGCCGTGTAGTAGAGGTAGACCAGCGGCGGCCTGGCGTACGGCGGATAACCGCGGGCGTCGCTCAGCAGGTTGTAGAACTCGTCGAACGCCTGGAACGCGTTGATGACCAGCAACAGCACCACCGCCACGGACGTGGCCCGCAGCTGCGGCAGGGTGATGTGCCGGAACGTCTGCCAGCCCGGCCGCGCCCCGTCCACCGCCGCCGCCTCGTACAGCTGCGGTGAGATCCGTTGCAGCCCCGCCAGGAACAGGATCATGTAGAAACCGGCCTGCAACCACAGCCGCACCGTCACGATCGCCAGCCAGTACCAGGGCGGATCGGTGGTCGACAACCACGCCGTCGGATCCGCCCCGAACCACCCCAGCACGGTGTTGGCCAGCCCGAAACGCACCCCGTTGAAGATCGACAGCTTCCAGATCAGCGCCGCGACGACGTACGAGCACGCCGTCGGCAGGAAGAACACCGACCGGAAGAACGCCCGCGCGTACCGCAGCCGGTTGACCATCAGCGCCAGCGCGAGCGACAGGAGATAGGTCGCGGGCACGATGAACGCCGTGAACAGCAGGAACGTCCCCAGGCTCGCGAGGAACGCGTCGTCGCCCAGCATCGACACATAGTTGTCCAGGCCGACGAAATCGGTCGGGGTGACCGTGTTGTGCGCGTCGAAGAAGCTGAGCCAGACACTCCAGGCCAGCGGAACGTAGGTGAACAGCGCGAGCCCGGCCACGAACGGCCCGACGAACACCCAGAACCACAGGGTGCGGCGCTGCGGCCCCAGCAGACGGGCGGCGAACGGGCCGGTGGGACGGCCGCCGGCCGCCGTACCCGCCGTCGCCCGCGCGAGAGTCCCCGCGGGCCGCTCCGTCTCCGACGTCCCGCTGCTCACTGTTTCCCGACCCGCCGCAACTCGGAACCGACCGTCCGTACCACCGACCGCAGCTCGCCCTCCGGATGCGCGCCGTCCTTGATGATGCGGCTGAGCGCGTCCTGGTACGCGGTACGGCTCGCCGTCGTCCACAGCAGCGGCTCGGCGTGCCCGTACTCGGTCGTGAACCGCACCACGTCGGCGGCCGGGCCCCGCCGCAGTTTCTCGGCCTTCTTCGCCAGCGAGATCCGGGCCGGGATGTGGAAGCCGTACGACAGCGCGAAGTCCTCCTGGTAGTCGGTCCTCTCCACCCACAGCCACTTCGCGAACGCCTTGGCCTGCGCCGTGTGCGCACTGCGCGCGCTGACCGCCGAGGCGTAGGCGCCGACCGGCACCGCGGGGCTGCCGTGCGGCCCGCCCTTCGGGAACGGCAGCACCCCGAAGTCGTCGCCCAGCGTCCTCTCGATCTGCGGCAGCGCCCACAGCCCGGACCACTGCATCGCCGTCAGCCCCTGGACGAACGCCGCCGGGTCCGACCAGTCGGTGGGCGCGCCCAGCAGCAGCGACCCGTCGGCGTACAACTGCCGGATCTTGGCGAGGACGCGGGCGGCCGCCGGATCGTCGAACCCGGCCTTGCCGTCGTCCGTGACCAGGCTCAACCCTGCCGCCGCGAGCGGCACCCCGCCGAGCACCCCGGCCCCGCCGTCATTGCCCAGGAACAGGCCCTTGACCTTCTTCGTGGTGAGCGCGCCCGCCGCGTCCACCAGCGCGTCGACGGTCTCCGGGGGACGGACGCCCGCGTCCCGCAGCATGCTCTTGCGGTAGTACAGCACCTGTGTGTCGACGGTCTGCGGGATGCCCCAGATCTTGTCCCGCCAGATCTTCGGGGCCAGCACGGCCTGGTGGAAGTCGGCCTTCACCGGCTCCACCTCGGCCGTCAGATCGACCACCTGACCGCCCCGGATCTGGTCCAGCAGCGGCCCGTTGACCTCGAAGACGTCCGGACCCGAGTCGGTCAGCAGCGCGGCCGCCGTCTGCCGGTCGTAGTCACCGGGCCGCCACTGCACCGCGACCCGGGCCTTCGGGTACGCGCCGGCGTAGCGCCGCACCGCCTGCTGGGTGCCCGGCTCGCCGTACTGGTGGTACCACTGGCTGAGCGCGGGCCCCGAACCACCGCCGCCGCGCCCTGTGTTGGACCCGCACGCGGCGGCCAGCGCTCCCGTGAGCGCGAGGCCGCCGGAGGCCGCGAGCAGCCGCCGTCTCCCGATACCCGTGTTGCCCGTCTCCGTCATGGCCTCTCGTCCTTCGCGGTCGCAGCCCTCGGTACGTGTCGATCACTGAACGGTGCCCGACCACTGTGCCGCACGAAGGGCAAACGCGCAGGGCATTGGGCCGAACCGGCGGCCGCGCCGCACCACGCGGGCCGCGTACCGGCGCCGCGCGGGCCGCTGAGATCAGCCTGGCGGCAGGACACCGACAACGACCGTGGCGTTCCACTCCTCCGACACGGCGGTACGGGGGACCAGCCCGGCACGGGCCAGCACCGCGCCGGCGCGGGACGCCTGCCGCGCGCTCGTCTCCGTCAGCAGACGACCGCCCGGCGCCAGCCACCGCGGCGCCTCAGCGGCCACCCGCCGCAGGACGTCGAGACCGTCCGCGCCCCCGTCGAGCGCCGCCAGCGGCTCGTGGTCACGGGCCTCCGACGGCAGCAGGGCGACCTCCGCCGACGGCACGTACGGCACATTGGCGAGCAGGACGTCCACCCGGCCGCGCAGCGCCGTCGGCAGCGGCGCGAAAAGATCGCCCCTGTACACCCGGCCGCCGGCGGCGGCCACATTGCGGCGCGCGTACCCGACGGCGGCCGGATCGATGTCGCAGGCGTGCAACTCGACCCGGCCCACGGCAGCGGCGAGCGCCGCGCCCAGGGCACCGCAGCCGCAGCACAGGTCGACGACCACGGCACCCGGCCCGAGTCCGTCGGCGGCCTGCCGCACCAGGAACTCGGTCCGGCGGCGGGGTACGAAGACACCGGGCCCGACGGCCGGTCTCAGCCCGCAGAACTCGGCCCAGCCGAGGACGTGTTCCAGGGGGTGGCCGAGGATCCGCCGCTCCACCATGGCGGCGAGCCCGGCCGGATCGTGCGCCGTCGAGAGCAGCAACCGCGCCTCGTCCTCGGCGAAGACACACCCCACGGCGCGGAGCCGGGAGACAAGGGACGGAAAAGACAGGGCAAGAGCGGACATACGAGCGGAAACCTTCCGGAGCGCCGAAGGGTGCTCGTCCGGTCACCTCTGCCCGTTGACACGCGCGGTGGAATGGCGAGAGCACCCACCTGATACAGCGGTAATGGGTCTCACCTCCTCGTCCGGCCACTGCGTAGGCCGCCCACCCTACCCTCGCGTCCTCGCGTCCGTGCCGCCCGACGGCCGGGAATGTCGCGGGGCCGGACCACGCCCGGTCCCGGTCGTGCGGGGCGCGGTACGTGCGGACCGGGAGCCGTCCTCGATGGCCAACCGGGCGTCGGCGCGCGGGCGGTGTGGTGCGGGGAGCAGGGGCCGATGGGCCGTCAGCGGGCCGAGCGTGGCCGACCGGCTCACCACGACGATGTCCGTCACTCAAAGTATTCATGCCGACACGCTAAAGCCTGCCACTGACAATGGCCCCGCACCGCCCTCCGACCTGGGACGTTTACCGCGTCGCTTCCGGCTCCGGCGGGCCGGTCAGCCGGAAGCGGAGGCGGCAGATGACCGCGTCCGTGTCGCGGCGGACGGCACGCGCCACGACCGCGCCCCGCCGGTTCTGGAGCAACCGCTGCCAGACACGGGCGGGTTCGGCCTCCGGGATCAGCACCGTGACGCGTTGCGCGGTACCGCCGTCCGGCGCGGTGTGCCGGGTGACCTCGCGGACGTACACGGCGACGGGACGGCCGACCGAGCGGGTGGCGGTGGGCAGTTCGAGCAGGTCGACGCCCGGGTTCCACAGTTCCCAGTCACGGCGCAGCGCCTCCGCGGCCCGGCGGTCCTCGGGCGCGTCATGGGTGACGGTGACGGCCACGACCTCGTCCCCCAGGGACACCGCGGCGGTCAGCGCCTCACTGGTGAGACGGGAGAGGTGCGAGATCGGCACCACGACCAGGGAGCGGGCGCGGCGCGGCGGCTCGGGAACACGGCCCAGGCCGAGCTGTTCACCGATCCGGGCGTAGGCGCGGTGCACCGCCTCGAACGCGAGGACGAGCAGCGGCAGCGCCACCACGACGAGCCAGGCGCCCTCGGCGAACTTCGTGGCGGTGATGACCACCGCGGCCACCCCGGTGAGCAGCGCGCCGAAACCGTTCAGCAACGCCTTCCCGCGCCATCCGCGGGCCCGCCCCCGGTACCAGTGCCGGACCATGCCGACCTGGCAGAGCGTGAAACCGACGAAGACCCCGACGGCGAACAGCGGAACGAGCGTGTTGACGTCTCCCCCGGAGAAGACCAGCAGCGGCGCGGCGACCGCCGCCAGCGCCAGCACCCCGTGCCGGTGCACCTGACGCTCCGCCTTCAGCCCGAAGAGGTGCGGCAGATAGTGGTCACGGGCCAGCAGCGCCATCAGGACGGGCAACCCGCCGAACGAGGTGTTGGCGGCGAGCGCCAGCAGCACCACTGTGGCGGACTGCACCACGTAGAACGCCCCGTTGTGGCCGAGCGAGGCGTCCGCGAGCTGCGCGAGGACGGTGACGCCCTCGACCGGCTGGAGGTGGAACCGCCCGATGAGGACCGAAAGACCGATCAGCATCACCCCGAGCAGCGCCCCCAGCGCCACCTCGCAGCGCTGCGCCCGGCGGACGGACGGGCCCCGGAAGGCCGGTACGGCATTGGCGACCGCCTCGACGCCGGTCAGCGCGGAGCAGCCGGACGCGAACGCCTTGAGCAGGAGCAGCGCCCCGACGGTGGTGCCGTCGTGCGCGAGGACGGACGCATGGCCGTCCGCCGTCACGGTGGAGACCGGGGCGTCCCGGAAGAGACCGGCCACGATCATCGTCAGGACCGCGCCGACGAACACGGCGGTGGGCAGCAGGAACGCCCTCGCCGCATCGGCGATGCCCCGCAGATTGACGCCCGTGACAAGCGCCAGGACCGCCAGGCAGATTGCCGTCCTGTGGCCGTAGAGGGCGGGGAACGCCGAGGTCAGCGCGGCCGTACCGGCGGTGACCGACACCGCGACGTTGAGGATGTAGTCCAGGATGAGCGACGCGGCGGCCACCAGGGAGGCGCGCCGGCCGAGATGCGCCTTGGCGACCGCGTACGAGCCGCCGCCGTCCGGGAACGCGGCGATCACCTGCCGGTACGAGGCCACCAGGACGGCGAGGAGCGCGGCGATGCCGAGCGTCACCGGCAGCGTGAACCCGAGCCCGCGGGCGCCCGCCGCGGCGAGGACCAGGACGACGGCCTCCGGCCCGTAGGCGACGGAGGCCATCGCGTCCAGGGAGAGCGCCGCCAGCCCCTGGAGCGCGGTCAGCCGGTGCCGGGCGTCCGGATCGGGGGCTCCCGGGGCGGCCGCGGGCGGTGTGGCGGCCCCGGTACCGGGTGGTCGCCCGTACTTCCGGCCTGCGGGCCGGGACACCATCGACATCGTTCGCCCTACCTCCGTCGGCACACCCGCCGGTGGGTGCGCGATCAGCTCAGCGTGCGAGCGTGCCGAGGAGGCCGGGAACAGGGATTGACGGTCCCTTGGCGGGCCTTCCGGTGATCTTCGCGGGAGCTTGACGGGGCGTGAGCGGTGGAGGGGCCACCGGCCAGGGGAGGCGGGTGGTTGCTGCGCCGTCCCCGGGGCGCTGTCGCCCGCCGGTTCGCTGCCACGGGTTCCTTCAGCGGGTGCGTCCCGCCAGGAAGTCGTAGCGGACGCCGGTGAGGTGCTCGGAGGCGGTCCACAGCCGGGCGGCCGTGGTGGCGTTCCTGGTCCAGGGGGCGCGGAAGGAGAGGGCGGGCGCGCCGCGCAGCCCGTTGAGCGGGCCGACGAAGGAGTCCGGGCGCATGTGCGGGGCGGTGGCCGCGCAGAGCGTCCCGAGGGCCCCGCCCTCCGGGGACTGCCCGATGACGCGGTTGCCCAGCTCGGCGATCCGCTCGGCGGATCTGCGGTGCTCCATACGGGCGCCCGCGGTCTGGAGGTTGGTGGCGGCGTACCCCGGGTGCGAAGCGGCAGCGACGAGCCCTGAACCGGTCGCCGCCAGCCGGCGTGCCAGCTCGTGGGTGAACAGCAGATTGGCGCTCTTGGACCGGGCGTAGGCCACCCAGCGCCGGTAGCGCAGATCACTGTTGAGGTCCGTGAGGTCCACGTCGGACAGGGCGTGCAGCATGCTGGAGACGGTCACCACACGGGCGCCCGGGGTGGCGAGGAGCCGGGGCAGCAGCAGGCCGGTCAGTGCGAAATGACCGAGGTGGTTGGTGCCGAACTGCATCTCGAAGCCGTCGGTGGTGGTCCGGTACGGCAGCGCCATCACACCCGCGTTGTTGATCAGCAGATCGAGGCGGTCGCCGTCGAAGTCGTCCAGTGAGGCGGCGAACTCCCGCACCGAGGACAAGGCAGCCAGGTCCAGGCGCCGGAACTCCGCCTCGGCGGTGGGGACCTCGGCCCGCAACCGGGCCAGCGCCGCCCGCCCGCGCGCCTCGTCCCGGCAGGCCAGCACGACACGGGCCCCGTGGCGCGCCAGCTCCCGCGCGGTGATGTACCCGATACCGCTGTTGGCGCCCGTGACGACCGCCGAACGGCCGGTCTGGTCGGGGATGTGACTGGTGTTCCACCGGGGCACGGGCGCACTCCTCCGTCGGGGCCGTCAGGGGGCCAGGGTACGCCCGAGCACGCCGTGGCGAGAGGGGCTCGGGAGAGGACCGTGGATCGAGTGCCGGGGGAGGCGGCGTCGAGCTGTTGACCGGACTACCGACCGACACGCCGGGAGCGAGCGCGTCCCCCGCTTGGCCCAGTCGGTGGACGTCGCGCATCCGAAAGACGAAGGAGCGCAACGAAGTGGGACGCAGCATCTCGCGGCATCCGGTCGATCCGCCTGCTGCGAGGAACGCCTGCTGAGAGTCAGTCCCCAGCTTCGCGGTTGTCGGCCAGATCACTCCGTTACGGGCAGGCACTCGGCGAGCAGGTCGACAAC
>NZ_JCANQV010000071.1:0-23338 GCF_059553635.1 Candidatus Streptomyces philanthi | reverse complement strand
GCCGGCGCGGAGACCGGCATCGGCGCGCTGGCCTCCACCCATCTGACCGCGGCCGGGCACTCCCCGGCCGACGCGGCCCGGCTCACCGCGCTGTTCTGGGCCGGACTCACCGTCGGCCGGATCGTGCTGCCGCACGCCGCCCGCGCGGTGGCACCGGCCCGGATGGTCCTGGCCGGCCTGCTCACCGCGACCGCCGCCCTCCTCGCCGCCGTCACCGCCGCCTGGGCCCCGGCCGGGTACGCCCTGTCCGGGCTCGCCCTGGCCGTGGTGTTCCCGACCGTCCTGGCCTGGGCGCACACCCGGCTGCCCGCGCCGGTGCGGGTCAACACCGTGCTGCTGGTCGCCAACCTGGTCGGCAGCGCCGCGGTGCCCTGCGTCCTGGGCCAGGTCACCGACCCGGCCCGCCCCTGGTCCGTCCCGCTGTCCCTGGCCGCCGTCACCGCCCTGTGCGCCTTGGCCATGGCGGCCGCCGTCCACCTGGGCCGCACCCGCGTCCCGTCCCCGCCGTCCCTTCCCGAACCGGAGGTGTCCGTATGACCTCGCCCCGTCCCGTCACCGATCTGATGTGGGCCCACTGGAAGACCAGGACCCTGCTCAGCGCCGTCGACCTGGGGGTCTTCACCGCGCTGGGCAAGGAGCCGCTGCCCCGCCCCGAACTGTGCGCACGGGTGGGCCTGCACCCCGCGCCCGCCGCCGACTTCCTCGACGCCCTCGTCGCCCTGGGCCTGCTCACCCGCGACGGCGACGTCTACGCCAACACCCCCGAGTCCGCCGCCTACCTGGACGCGGACAAGCCCGCCACCTACCTCGGCGACAGCTTCCTCGCCCAGTGCGCGGGCCTCGCCGACGAACTGACCGGCGTACTGCGCACCGGCAAGGCCCTCGGCGACGCCCGCGACGGCCGCGACTTCTACGCCAGCACCTACGCCGCGCCCGGCACGGTCCGCGCCTTCCAGCGCGACATGACCGCCCTGACCATGGGCGCCGCCCTGGCCATCGCGGAGAAGTTCCCCTGGCAGGACTACCGCTCGCTCGCCGACATCGGCTGCGCCGAGGGCGCCCTGCCCGGCCACGTCCTGCGCCACCACCCGCATCTGACCGCCGTCGGCTTCGACCTCCCGCCGGCCCGCGACGGCTTCGCCGAGTACACCCGGCGCCTGGGCGTCGCCGACCGGACCACCTTCGTCGAGGGCGACTTCTTCCGCGACGAACTGCCCTCCGCCGACGTCCTGGTCCTCGGCCACGTCCTGCACAACTGGGACGAGGAGCAGAAACTCCAGCTGCTGCGCAAGGCCCACCGCGCCCTGCCGGAGGGCGGCGCCGTCCTCGTCCACGAGACGCTCATCGACGACGCGCGCAGCGGTAACGCCGTCGGACTGATCCTCAGCCTCATCATGCACACCGAGGTGCCCGGCGGATTCGACTACACCGGCGCGGACTGCCGCCGGTGGATGCACGAGGCCGGGTTCCGCACGACCCGTGTGGAACACCTCGACGGACCCGAGTCCATGGTCGTCGGCATCAAGTGACCCCGCGTCACCACCGGCGGCGGGAAGGAGAACGATGAGCGACGCGACGGCGGCCGGGGGCGGCCCGCCCGACCACGGGCACCCCGGCGGCGCGGACGGCACCCCCGAGGACGGCGACCTCCTCATGTTCTGGAACCTCTTCGAAGGAGGCATCGACCGGCACTACGGCAGCGACGCCCGCTGGGACCTCCAGTGCGGCCTGGTCACCGCGCTGCGCCCCAGGGTGCTGATGACCACCGAGGGCTGGTGCTGGGACCGCGACGACGCGGCGTACTTCGAGGACGCCAAGGCGCGGTTCGGCATGGAGGGCATGCTGTTCCCCGCCAAGACCGGCTGCCACCAGGCCGTCTTCTGGCAGCCCGACATCACCCTCGTCGAGTCCGAGCGGGTGGCGCACGAACTCGCCCACTGGCACGGGCACGGCGGAGTCACCCTGCGGCTGCCCGGCTGGTCCACGCCCCTGCGGTTCCTGGTGGCGCACCTCGACCCGTTCAGCCCCACCGGCCGCAGGATCGAGTCCGACCGGCTGCGCGCCCACGCGGACCCGGACCACCCGGTGCCGCTGGTGCTCGCCATGGACGCCAACACGGTGCCGCCCGGCGACGCCGAGCCGGACTGGTCGACCGTGCCCCCGCACCGCAGGGACGACCACCGGATGCCCGGCGAGGAGAGCGCCGACCGGATGCCGCTGCGACGGCTGCTCGGCGACCCGGACGCGCCGCTCCTCGTCGACGCGGGCGCCCGCCTCGGCGACCGGACCCCCACCTTCGGGCACCACCCGCCCGGTGAGGCACCCCGCCGCATCGACCTGTTCCTGCTCTCCCCGGACCTGGCCGACGGCCTGGTCTCCTACCGGGCCGTGCACGACCCCGTGCTGCTGCCCGCCCCCGGCCGGCCCGCCGCCTCGGACCACCGGCCGGTCACCGTCCGGCTCCGGCGCCGCTGACCCCGCGACCGGGCACCGCCACCGTGCCCGGTCCCCGTCCCCCACGAAAGGCATGACGTCCCGTGAACCACACGGAACCGGCACCCGCGCCGGACGACCTCGACACGCTCAAGGCGCGCATGGCGGGCGGCGAGCTGTACCACGCCCCCGCCCCGGCGCTCGCCCCCCACCGGGCCCGCTGCATGGAACTCCTCGACGCCTTCAACGCCACCGCCCTCGGCGACTACGCCGAACGGGCGAGGATCATCCGGGAACTGGCCGGGCGGGTGGGGACCGGCGGCTGGGTGATGCCCCGCTTCCTGTGCGAATTCGGCTTCTTCCTCGAATTCGGCAGCCGGGTGCGGATCAACTTCGACGTGATGATGCTCGACTGCGCCCCGATACGCCTGGGCGACGACGTCTTCGTCGCCCCCCGGTGCCAGCTGTACACCGCGAACCACCCCTTCGACCCCGAACTGCGCGTCGCCATGTGGGAGCAGGCCCGGCCCATCACCCTGGAGGACCGGGTGTGGCTGGGCGGCGGCGTGACCGTCCTGCCCGGCGTGACCATCGGCGCGGACACCATCGTGGGCGCCGGCAGCGTCGTCGCCAAGGACCTGCCGGCGGGCGTCCTCGCGGTGGGCAACCCCGCCCGCGTCGTCCGCTCCCTCGACTGAACACCGCCCCATGACGAAAGGCCCGCCCGTGCCCCCCGCCCGCCCCGAAGCGGTGATCTTCGACCACGACGGCATACTCGCCGACACGGTCCGCCCCGACTTCCTCGCCTGCTCCGCCCTCTTCCGCGAGCACGGCGCCGAACTCCCCGCCGAGCTGTGGGCCCGTGAGATCTGCGGCCGCCCCGAAGGCTATCCCCGCCTGTTCGCCCTCCTCGGCCCCGACCGCGGTACGGACGCGCGGCTCCGGCAGCGGCTGGAGGAACTGTGGGCCCGTTACATGACCCCCGAACACGTCCGCATGCCGCCCGGCGTCCGCGAACTGCTGGAGCGGCTGCGCGACGGCGGGGCACGGACCGCGGTCGCCTCCGCGGCCGACGCGTCCTGGGTACACCGCTGGCTGCGGCACTTCGCGCTCGACGGCCTCTTCGACACCGTCGTCGGCGGCGACGAGGTCCCCCGGAGGAAGCCCGCCCCCGACGTCTACCTGGAGGCCGCCGCCCGGCTCGGCGCCGACCCCGCCCGCTGCGTCGCCTTCGAGGACTCCCTCACCGGCGTGACCGCCGCCAAGGGCGCCGGCCTCACCGTCTTCGCCGTACCGACCCCCCTCACCCGCTCGCTCGACTACGCCCCCGCCGACCGGGTGCTCACCGACCTCACCGAGGCCGATCCGGCCGCACTGCTGCCGGCCCCGCGCCAGGGGGACCGGCCGTGACCGGGCACGACTGGTGGCGCGACGCGGTGATCTACGAGGTCTACCCCCGCAGCTTCGCCGACGGCGACGGCGACGGGACCGGCGACCTCGCCGGGGTCCGGGCCCGGCTGCCGTACCTGGAGGACCTGGGCGTCGACGCCCTGTGGTTCACCCCCTGGTACCCGTCGCCGATGGCCGACGGCGGCTACGACGTGGCCGACCCGCGGGGCGTCGACCCCGTCCTCGGCACCCTTCAGGAGGCGGAACGCCTCATCGCCGAGGCCCGCGCCCGCGGCATCCGCACCGTCGTCGACATCGTCCCCAACCATGTCTCGCGCGCCCACCCCTGGTTCCGGGCCGCGCTCGCCGCGCCGCCCGGCAGCCCCGAACGCGCCCTCTTCCACTTCCGCCCCGGCCGCGGCGAGGACGGCGCGGAGCCGCCCAACAACTGGCGTTCCGAGTTCGGCGGCGGGGCCTGGACCCGCACCACCGGCCCCGACGGCACACCGGGGGAGTGGTACCTGCACCTGTTCACCCCCGACCAGCCGGACCTCAACTGGGCCCACCCCCGCGTCCGCGAGGAGTACGCGTCGGTGCTGCGCTTCTGGTTCGACCGCGGGGTCGCGGGCGTCCGCGTGGACACGGCCATCGCCCTCGCCAAGGACCCCGCCCTGCCCGACCTGCGCGAGGACGCCGACCCCCACCCCTACCTCGACCGCGACGAGGTGCACGCCATCCACCGGTCCTGGCGCGAGATCGCCGACTCCTACGCCGAACCCCGCGTCCTCATCGGCGAGATCTGGCTGGACGACACCGAGCGCTTCGCCCGCTACCTGCGGCCCGGCGAACTCCACACCGCCTTCAACTTCGCCTTCCTGACCACCCCCTGGGAGGCGGACCGGCTGCGCGCGAGCATCGACACCACACTCGCCGCCCACGCCGGCGTCGGCGCGCCCGCCACCTGGGTGCTGTGCAACCACGACGTGACCCGCACGGTCACCCGCTACGGACGGGCCGACACCTCCTTCGACTTCGGCAGCAAGAGCCACGGCGTCCCCACCGACCACGCCCTGGGCACCCGCCGGGCACGGGCCGCCGCCCTGCTCACCCTCGCCCTGCCCGGCTCCGTCTACCTCTACCAGGGCGAGGAACTGGGCCTGCCCGAGGTCGAGGACCTGCCGCCCGAGCGGCTGCGGGACCCGATGCACTTCCGGTCCGGGGGCTCCAACCCGGGCCGCGACGGCTGCCGCATCCCGCTGCCGTGGTCCGGCACCGCGCCCCCCTTCGGCTTCAGCGCGCCCGCCGGGGGGCCGGCCCCGGACACCTGGCTTCCGCAGCCCCCGGACTGGGCCGCCCTCACCGTCGCCGCCCAGGACGGTACGCCCGGCTCCCACCTGGAGCTCTACCGCGCCGCACTGCGGCTGCGCCGCCGCGAACCCGCGCTGCGGCACGCGCCGCTGGAATGGCTGCCCGGCCCCCCGGACACCCTGGCCTTCCGCCGCGGCGGCCTCGTCTGCGTGGTCAACCTCTCCTCCCGGCCGGCCGCCCTGCCCGCCGGGCACACGGTGCTGCTGGCGAGCCGCCCCGGGGCGGGCGACGGGCCGCTCGCACCCGACGACGCGGTCTGGCTGCGCGCCCCGGGCACGGACGGCACCGGGTGAGCGGACCGGGCGGCGCGGCTCAGATGTGCCCCTCCCGCAGGGCATAGGCGACCGCGTGCGCCCGGTTGCGCAGCTGCATCCGCGTCATCATCGCGTGCAGCACGTTCTTCACCGTCCGCTGCGAGTACGCCAGCTTCTCCGCGATCTCCCGGGTGTCCATCCCGTCCGCGACCAGCCGCAGCACATCGATCTCGCGCGGCGCCAGGCCGGGGGGCGGCGGCTGCGCCGCGTCCCCGCCGAGCGCGCACCGGTACATCCGGCCGGTCTGGGCGAGCAGCCGGCACAGCAGGTCGGACGGGAGCGAGCTCTCGCCGCGTGCCGCCGTGTGCACCGCCTCCAGCAGCCGCTCGGGCGTGGCGTGCTGACGCCACACCACCACCCGGACGCCGCACTCGACGGCGGCCATCATCTCCTGCTCGCGCAGCCGCTCGGTGACGAGGACGACGTGCTGTCCGCTGCCCCGGGCCAGCCGCCGGAGCACGATCTCCACACCGTCGTGCAGCCCGCCGGTCAGCAGCAGTGCCACACTGCCCTGGCCGGCGGCGCCCTCCCCGAGGAGTTCGACGGAGGGATCGCAGCGCAGGCTGCTGAGTACTCCGGCCTCCGTCAGCGGATCGGTGGTGTGCACGGAGACAGTGATGCGTTTCACGTCGCGGAACTCCCGATCAGAGGATTCACGGTCATCGGTTCCTTTCCAGGTCTTCACGGATTACGGGGACACCGGAATGGCGTGACGATTCCGGCCCGATATCGTCGAAGAGGTTTTCCGGGGAACGGGACGGAACGGTTCTGTATACGGTTGTGGCACGTCGGAGCGGCCTACGGCGGCGTCGTTGCCGAGGGCGACGCAATTGTCACCGGACGCCGGACAGTTGATCAAGAGCGGGTAAAGCCGTGTGTCCGGAACGATTCGCCGGTGTCCCGAATTCGCCGCCCCGGAACGCCGCAGAAGAACTCCCGGGCACGAAGCGGAACGGATCGCGGACCGAATACGTCTTCCTCCGGATGCGGGCCTCCGGGAAACCGGCGCCGAAATCCCCGCCGCCCCGCGGCACGATTTCCACCGCCGTGCGCACAGGGGCGCCGCGGGACGGGCGCGGTATCCTGGACCACTGCGGTGCCCCGGCGCCGCGCGGCGGTGGGGCCCGCCGTTCCCGAACCGCGGCGAGCGCCGCCAACGGTCCCTACTTGTCACGCAACCGCGCCCGCGCACGGCGCTCGGCGAGTAGGAGAAGTACGTGGAGAAGGCCCCCGTGCCGTGGGCGGACACCCCCGCGGCCCCCGGACACGTCCCGTCCCCCCGGCGGAGGACGGCCCGGCACGCACAGGCACCCGTCCTCGCCGCCGTCGCCCTCGGCGGAGTGGCCGGCGCGACCGCCCGCTATGCCGCGTCACTCGCATGGCCCACCGCCGACGGCGCGTTCCCGTGGACCACCTTCCTCGTCAATGTCACCGGCTGCGCCGTCATCGGCGTCTTCATGGTCGTGATCACCGACGTGTGGGCGGCCCACCGGCTCGTCCGCCCCTTCTTCGGCACCGGCGTCCTCGGTGGCTTCACCACCTTCTCCACGTACGCGCTCGACATCCAGCGCCTGGTGGCCGAGGGCCGCGCCCGTACCGCGCTGGCCTACCTGGTCCTCACCGTGATCGCGGCCCTGGCGGCCGTCACCCTCACCTCGGCCCTCACCCGCCGCGCCGTCGCGAGGAGGCAGCGATGAGACGGACCCGTCCCGCACTGCGCGCCACCATCCTCGTCGGCGAGCACGACACCTGGCACCACAAGCCCGTCTTCGCCGAGATCGTCCACCGCGCCCGCGCCGCCGGGCTCGCCGGCGCCTCCGTCTTCCACGGCATCGAGGGCTTCGGCTCCTCCACCGTCGTCCACACCTCCCGGCTGCTCTCGCTCAGCGAGGACCTGCCGGTCGCCGTGGTCCTCGTCGACGACGAGGAACGCCTCCGCGCCTTCCTGCCGCAGCTCGACGAGATCCTCGCCGACGGCCTGCTCGTCCTCGACCCCTGCGAAACCCTCCGCTACGGCCCCTCCGGCACCCGGGAAGGTGAGGCATGAACTGGCTGCTGGTCGTCCTCGGCGCGGCCGTCGGCGCCCCCCTGCGCTATCTCACCGACCGCGCCGTCCAGACCCGGCACGACACGGTGTTCCCCTGGGGCACCTTCGTCGTCAACGTCACCGGCTGCCTGCTGCTGGGCCTGGTCACCGGCCTGGTGACCGGCGGCGGCGCCCCCGAGTCCGTACGGCTGCTGCTGGGCACCGGCCTGTGCGGGGCGCTGTCGACGTACTCGACGTTCTCGTACGAGACGCTGCGCCTGGCCGAGGACGGCGCCCGCCTGTTCGCGGCGCTGAACGTCGCGGTGAGCCTGGTCGCGGGCCTTGGCGCGGTGTTCACGGGCACGGCGCTCGCCCAGGTGCTCACCGCGGGCTGACCCGCCGCACCCGGGCCGGCTCCGTCACCCGCGCGCCGCAGTCCCGCGCCGCGTCCCCGGGCCGGTGCCGGGCGGCCTCCCGCCGCGCTCCGCGTCCGTCCGGGCGCGCGGGGAAAAGATGCCGTTCCCCGTTCCTGCCGTAGGGTCGAAGGGCGATCTGGATGCCCCTGGGCGCGAGGAGGCGAGGAGCGATGACGGCCGCTGGTCGGACCGCGCCGGTACGCGGCGCGCCCTGCTGGGTGTACCTCATGGCCCGGGACCTGCGGGCCGCCCAGGAGTTCTACGCCCGCGTCCTGGGCTGGACCTACCGCTCCGGCGCCTTCGGGGAGGGCTTCACCGTCGCGCTCACCGACGGGGAACCGGTCGCCGGCCTCGGTGTGCTCGCCCCGGCGCGGCAGGTCCCCGTGCGGTGGACCCCGTACTTCGCCGTCGGCAGCGCGGACGAGACGGTCGGACGGATCAGGGAGCGCGGCGCCACGGTCGCCGTGGGGCCGCTGGTCCTCGGGGACGGCCGTGCCGCCCTCGCCGCCGACCCGGACGGCGCGGTCTTCGGGTGCTGGGACGGCAAGGCGGCCGCCTGGTCGGTCGGGCGGGACGGCGCCCCCGCCTGGCTGGAACTGCGCACCCGTGACGCGTTCGCCGCCGCCCTCTTCTACGGCGCCGTCCTCGACTGGGCCGACGCGGAGGCCGGGGGCTGCACGGTGACCTACGAACACGACCAGGTCTTCGTGCGCGACGGGGACCACACCGTCGCCACACTGCGCGGTGGCGCCGTCGAGACCGCGCCCGACCCCCGCGTCCGCCCGCAGTGGCACGTCCACTTCCGGGTCGCGGACCTGGAACGCGTCATGGCGGACGCGGTGGCCGCCGGCGGCACCGCCACGGCACTGGCCCCGGAGCCCGGCGACGCGGGCCCCCAGGCCGTGATCCGCGACCCGGACGGCGGACTGTTCACGGTGACCGCCACGGGGTGACGCCGCCGGGCCGCGCACCGCCCCGCACCCTTCCCAATTCCTGTAACGCGTTCTACTGTGCCCCCGGTCCGGCAATATCCGACGCCCCGTCAGAAACGCGGAACGTCGGCCGTGTTGCCGGACCGGAGCCGGGACCGGATGAACTGGAGGGGCCGTGCACCTCGACCACACCCCCGCACAGCGGCGGCTGCGCGCCGAACTGCGGACGTACTTCGCCGGACTCGTACCGGACAACGCCTACGCCCGGTACACCGACCCCGCCGACCGGAAGCGGTTCTACCGCGACACCATCCGCCGCCTCGGCACCGACGGCTGGCTCGGCGTCGGCTGGCCGGCCGAGTACGGCGGACGGGGCATGACCCCGATGGAACAGTTCATCTTCTTCGACGAGGCCGCCCAGGCGGGCGTCCCGCTGCCGCTGATGGCACTGAACACCGTCGGCCCGACGCTGATGCGCTACGGCACCGACGAGCAGAAGGCGTACTTCCTGCCCCGCATCCTCTCCGGCGAGATCGACTTCGCCATCGGCTACAGCGAACCGGGCGCCGGCACCGACCTCGCCTCCCTCACCACCCGCGCCGTCCGCGAGGGCGACGAGGACACCGGCCACTACGTCGTCGACGGCCACAAGATCTGGACCACCAACGGGGACACCGCCGACTGGGTCTGGCTCGCCGTACGCACCGACCCCGAGGCCCCGCCGCACAAGGGCATCACCCTGCTCCTCGTCCCGACCTCCGACCCCGGCTACTCCTGCACCCTCATCCACACCCTCGCCTCCCACGACACCACCTCCAGCCACTACGACGGCATCACCGTCCCGGCGAGCCGCCGCGTCGGCCGGGAGAACCAGGGCTGGCGCATCATCACCAACCAGCTCAACCACGAACGCGTCACCCTCGCCGCCCACGGCACCACGGCCGTCCGCGCCCTGCACGACGTCCGGGACTGGGCCGCCGCCACCCCCCTCTCCGGGGGCCGCCGCGTCCTCGACCTCGGCTGGGTGCGACAGCGCCTCGCCCGCACCCACACCGCCCTGGACGCGATGAAGCTGCTCAACTGGCAGATGGTCGACGCCCTCCAACAGGGCACCCTCACCCCGCAGGACGCCTCCGCCGTCAAGGTCTACGGTTCCGAGGCCCGCCGCGACGCCTACGCCTGGCTGATGGAGGTGGTCGCCGCCGCCGGCCCCCTCAAGGAGGGCTCCGCGGGCGCCGTCCTCCACGGCGAGCTGGAACGCGGCTACCGCTCCGCCGTCATCTTCACCTTCGGCGGCGGCAACAACGAGATCCAACGCGAGATCATCACCTGGATCGGCCTCGGCATGCCCCGCGTACGGCGGTGACGCGGTGGTGCCGCGGGAAGCCCGGCAGCCGGGCCGGAGCAGGCGCGCCGGCGCCTGGCCTTCGGGCGGCGCGGGATGCCGTGGAATCGGCACCCCGCGCCGCCCGGCTGCTGGGGGCGCCGCTCAGCCGGCGGGAGGGGCGAAGAGCGCGTCGAGCGCGTCGAGCAGCGGCTTCGGGTCCTGGGCGAAGTACATGTGGTCGCCGGGCAGTTCGATCAGTTCGGTGGGCAGCGAGGCGGCCTTCGCCCAGAGCTCCGCGTCCTGCCGGGACACCAACCGGTCGTCGGCGCCGCGCACCACGGTGACGGGCACCGGCAGCGGGTCGGTGGAACTGGGGGAGTACCGGTCGTTGATGCCCAGGTCCGCCCGTAGGGACGGCAGCAGGAGCCCGCGCAACTCGGTGTCGTGGAGGGCGGGGTGGTCGTACCCCACGACCTCGCGGACCCGTGCCACGAACTCGTCGTCGGGCAGTGAGCCGCTTCCGGTGACCGGTCGGGGAAGCCAGGGCGCGGCGGCGCCGCTCACGATCAGGCGTTCGGGCAGCCGTGGCCCTTCGGCGGCCAGACGCTGTGCCGTCTCGTAGGCGACGAGTGCGCCGAAGCTGTGTCCGAAGAGGGCGAACGGTGTGTCCTCGGGCATCTTCCGTATCCGGTCGACGCACACGTCGACGACCTCGGCCATGCTGGTGCAGGGTTCGACGGCGAACAGTTCCTCCCTGCCGGGCAGCGGGACCGGCGCCACTTCCACCTGCCGGAGGGAGTGGCGCTTCCACCGGCGGAAGAGGCTGGCGCCGGCTCCGGCGTAGGGGATGCACAGGAGTGCGACAGGCATGGGGGCTTACCTTTCCGTGGTGGGCGAGCGGGCCGCCGGCGGTGCGGCGGCCCGTTACCGGCGTGTTCAGGTCCCGTCGGCGAGTGAACGGACGAGATGGGTCATCTCCCGCAAGGTGGTGGTGAGGTACAGGTCACGCAGCTGTACGTCGCCCAGCCCCGCTTCCCGGATCTCGGTGGCGAGGAGCGCGAAAAGCAGCGAGTTGCCGCCCAGCTCGAAGAAGTTGTCGTCCGGGCCGGCGGGTTCGTCCAGCAGCCGCTGCCACATGCCGGCCAGTCGCGCGGTCACCGGATCGGCTTCCTGCGCGTCCGCCGGGGTGCCGGCCCCACGGGCGCGGGGCGCCGGAAGGCGACTGGTGTCGATCTTGCCGTTGGGGGTGAGCGGGAAGGCGTCGAGCGCGGTGACCGTGGCGGGCACCAGGTACGCGGGGAGCCGCTGGGCCAGCAGGTCGCGCAGGGTGCTCACCCGGTCGGGCCGGGCCGTCACCACGTAGGCGTCCACACAGGCGTGCGCCGGGTCGGGGGTGGCCCGCACCACCGCGGCGGCGGCCTGGACGTGCGGCTGCTCCAGCAGCACGCCGCGGATCTCGCCGAGCTCGATCCGGTGGCCGCGGATCTTGACCTGGTCGTCGAGCCGGCCGAGGTGCTCCAGTTCACCGTTGTCCAGCAGACGCCCGCGGTCACCACTGCGGTACAGCAGTCCGCCACCGCCGGTGATCCGGTCGGGGACGAACCGCTCCGCGGTCAGCTCGGGCCGGTTGAGGTAGCCGTCGGCGACCCCGGCGCCGCCGACGTGGATCTCGCCGGGTACTCCGGGGGCCGTCTGCCGCCCCCGCTCGTCGAGGACGTGCAGGGTCCAGCCGGGCAGCGCGTGCCCGACCGAGCGGGTGCCCCGCCGGGCGTCCCGCGGGGTGAGGGTGCGGCGGGTGCAGTGCACGGTGGTCTCGGTGATTCCGTACATGTTCTCCACCCGTGTGTGCGGGTAGCGCGCGAACCAGGGAACCAGGACGCGGGTGTCGAGCGGTTCCCCGCCGAAGACCAGCAGTCTCACCCGGAGCCCGCCGTCGTCGAACCCCGCTGTGCGCAGCAGCGGCGTGAAGGCCGACGGCGTCTGGTTCAGTACGGTCACCCGCTCCGCCGCCAGCAGGGCGTGGAACGCCCGCGGGTCGCGTGCGGTCCAGTGCGGCACGACCACCAGCCGTCCGCCGGTGAGCAGACAGCCCCAGATCTCCCACACCGAGAAGTCGAACGCGAAGGAGTGGAACAGGGTCCACACGTCGTCCTGGCCGAAGGCGAACTCCGCGGCCGTGGCGGCCAGCAGCGCCGCCACATTGCGGTGCGGGACCAGGACTCCCTTGGGCCGTCCGGTGGAGCCCGACGTGTGGATGACGTACGCCACCGTGCCGGGCCCCGGCAGCGGCAGCGGGCCGGCCTGCCGGGTGGCGACGGCGGTCACGGGGACCGGCTTCAGGCCGGGGACGTGGGTGCCGGTGACCGCCACGTCCAGCCCGGTGTCCTCCGCGACGAGCGCCAGCCGCCGCGGCGGGTGGTCGGGATCGAGCGGTACATAGGCGGCGCCCGCCTTGAGGACGGCGAGCAGGGCGACGACCAGATCGATGCCGCGGGGCAGGCACACGCCGACCCGGCCGCCCGGCCGCACTCCGTGTTCGCGGAGCGCGGCGGCCAGGCTCGTGGAACGGGTGTCCAGCTCGGCGTAGCTGATGGTCTCGTCGCCGCAGGTCACCGCGGGACGGTCAGGAGCGCGGCGTACCTGCCGAGCGAACAGCCCGGGGATCGTGGCGGAGGCGTCCGGCTGCTCAGGCATGGTCCACCGCCGGGAGCGGCGGGAAGGAGAGCACGGCGGTGTCCTCGGCCACCAGCCTGCGGTGCGGGGCACAGCGGAGCCGGAGGTCCCGGAGGGTGCGGCGCAACGGGTTCTCCAGGTGCTGGGCGTCGCTGGCCGCCCGCGAGGCCGCCACCAGGTGCCGGGTCCGCTCGCGGCGCGCGTCCTCGTACCGGCGCAGGCCCTGGACGGGGTCACCGGCCGCTTCGAGGCACGTGGCGAGTACGACGGCGTCCTCCATCGCCACGGCGGCGCCCTGGCCGAGGCTGGTCAGCATCGGGTGCGCGGCGTCGCCGAGCAGTGTGACGGGCCCGCGGCCCCAGCGCTCCAGGAACGGCCGGTCCTGCGCGGGAACGGCGAGGATGTCCTCCTCCGGCGTGGCCCGGACGACTTCCCGCACCTCATCGGCCCAGCCGGTGTAGGCCCGCAGGATCTCCTCCTTGCCGCCGCGCCAGCGGTGCGATTCCTCGGCGGGCATGTTCTTGGTGCCCCACCAGTAGGCCCGGCCGTGACCGATGTCGATCAGTCCGAACCGTTGGCCGCTGCCCCAGTAGTGGCCGACGTAGCCACCGGTGAACCGGCTGTGCGCGAAGGGGACGATGCCCAACCAGCAGACGTAACCGCCGTCACGGGCGTCGTCGAGCCCGGCCAACTGGCCCCGGACCACGGAGTGGAAGCCGTCCGCGCCGATCAGCACGTCACCGCGCGCCACGCGCCCGTCCTCGAAGACGACCTCGGCGCCGGTGCCGGACTGCCGGAACCCGGTGGCTCTGGCCCCCAGTTCGATCCGGCAGCCGTCCGCCTGGGCGAGCAGCGCCTGCTGAAGGTCGGGGCGGCTGACGCAGAAGCTCGGCGCGCCCAGGTCGCGGCAGACGCCGGGGAAGGGCCTGGTCCTGAGCAGCCGGCCGCGGCCGGTCCTGATCTGGAACAGTTCGATCTGCCGGCCGTACTTCTCCAGGTGCAGGTCGATGCCGAGGGTCGCCAGCGCGTTGACCGCGTTGGTCATCACCGAGAGCGCGGAGCCCATGGCCCGCAGTTCGGCGGCCCGTTCGTACACCTCGACCTCGATACCGACCCGGCGCAGGGCGATGGCGGCGGTCAGGCCGCCGATGCCCGCCCCGACGACGATCGCTTTGAGCGGTCCTCGGCTCACCGGGCACCTCCGGCGGCCTCGTCGACCCTCCGCATGATCTCCGCGGCCAGCACGGGGACGTACGGCTCCTCCATGATCAGCAGATGGTCGCCGGGCACCTCGACCACGGTGAGTTCACCGGTGGTGCGCTTGCCCCAGCCGTTGTCGGCTTCCCGGTGCAGGGTGCCCGCGGTGGTGTGCATGTCCAGCAGGACCCGCGGCAGCGGCTGCGTGGCACGCATCAGGGTGAAGTCGAGGTCGAACGTCTCCTCGCTGTAGTCCAGGGCGGCACGCCAGTTCGCCGCGTACACCCCGAACAGGCGGCGCACGATCGCCGCGGAGCTGCCCGGAGGCAGGACGCCCAGCTCCACACCGCGTTCCGCGATGAACTCGAACTTCTCCGCCAGGGTGTCCAGGCCCTGCGGGAGGATCGCCGCGGGCGACTCACCGCCCAGCTCCAGGAACAGCAGCTCCCAGAAGAACCAGGTCAGCAAGGCGTTGTCGTCGATGCTGGTGAGCTTGCCGGGCTCCAGCGCGACCGTGTCCAGCAGGAAGACGTTCGCGGTCCGTTCCCCCTCCCGCTGGAGCTGCCGTGCCATCTCCAGTGCCACGAAACCACCGAAGGACCAGCCGCCCAGCGTGTAGGGGCCCTCCGGCTGCACCTCCCGGATGGCGGCGAGGTAGCTGCCGGCCAGTTCCCGCACCGACCGCAGCGGCTCGCTGCCCAGTTCGGTACCGGGCGCCTGAAGGCCGTAGAACGGCTGGTCGTCCGGGAGATGCCGGTTCAGCTGGGTGAAGCACAGCACATTGCCGCCCGCCGGGTGCACGAAGAACAGCGGGGGCCGGGTGCCTTCGGTACGGAAGGGCACGAGCGGATCGAACGTGGACCGCGCTCCGCCGGAGCGCAGGAGCCCGGCCAGGCCGGCGACCGTGGGGGTGGTGACGAACCGTGACATGGGGATGTCCGTCCCGTACCGCTGCTTGATCAGCACGATCAGGCGCATCGCGGTCAGGGAGGTGCCGCCCAGGTCGAAGAAGTCACTGTGCACCCCGACCCGGGGCACCTGGAGCAGTTCGGCCAGGATCTCCGCCAGTGTCCGCTCGTATGCGTCGCGCGGCGCGGTGCCCTCGTCGGGAGTGCCGGTCCGCAGGGCGATGCGGCGCAGCGCCGCGTCGTCCCGTTTGCCGCTGGGGGTGAGCGGGAGGGCCGGCAGCCACTGGAGGTGCGAGGGCACCATGTGCTCGGGCAGGGTCCCGCGCAGTGCGGCGCGGATCTGCTCCACGTCGGCCGGGGCGGTCCCTTCGGTCTCGCCGACCAGGAAGGCGGCGAGGAAGGCATCCGTCCCCTCCCGCCGGCGGGCCACCACCGCGACCTCGCTGATGCCCGGGAAACGCTCCGGGTCGCCGGTGATCGTCAGCTCGACCTCGGCGGGTTCGACGCGGAATCCCCGCACCTTGACCTGCGAGTCCGCCCGGCCCAGGCAGACGATGTCGCCGCCCGGCAGTACCCGGCCGAGGTCACCGGTGCGGTACAGGTGGCCCGTGCCGGTGAACGGGTGCGGCGGGAAACGGTCGGCGGTCGGTCGCGGTGCGCCGAGGTAGCCGTCGGCCAGGCAGGCGCCGTCCAGATAGATCTCGCCCCGGCTTCCCGTCGGTACCGGCCGCAGCCGCTCGTCCAGTACGTGCACCGCGCAGCCCGCGATCGGCGAGCCGATGGGGGGAAGGGCGGGGAACCCGCTTGCCGGGCCGGTCATGGTGAAGCTGGTGACCACATGGGACTCGGTGGGGCCGTACTGGTTCTCCAGGAGTACGCCGGGCAGCGCCGCGCACAGCCGGCGGATCTCCTGGGTCACCCGCAGCTGCTCGCCCGAGGAGACGATGACCCGCAGATGCTCCGGCACCAGGTCGAGGGCGTGCGAGACCTCGGCGAGCTGCTGGAGCGCGACGTAGGGCAGGAAGACCCGTTCCACCCGTGCGGTGCCGAGGAGTTCGAGCAGGGCCCGGGTGTCCTTGCGCTGGGTCTCGGAGATCAGCCGGAGTGTGCCGCCGGAGGTCAGGGTGGAGAAGATCTCCTGGAACGAGACGTCGAAACTCAGGGGCGCGAACTGGAGCGTGGTCCCGCCGGGGGCCGCGCTGGGCGCGCTGTTCTGCCAGGCGATCAGGTTCGCCAGTGAGCGGTGCGGCATCTGTACGCCCTTGGGTTCTCCGGTGGAGCCGGAGGTGAACAGCACATAGGCGGTGTCCTGGGGGGAGACCGCCGCCGCGGGCCGTTCCGGGGCGTCGGGGTGGTCCCGGCAGGTGACGGTGCCGAGCGGCAGCACACTGTCCGGGGCGTCGGCGAGGTGGGCATGCGCGGGGTCGCTGATGACGCGGACGGGCCGGGCCTGTTCCAGCATCAGGCGCAGCCGCTGCGCCGGGTAGCCCGTGTCCAGCGGCACACTGGCCGCGCCGGCCCCCGCGATGCCCAGGACCACCGCTATCAGCTCCGGTGATCTGTCCACGGCGATCGCCACCCGGTCACCGGTGCCGACTCCCGCGGCACGCAGGTGTCCGGTGACGCGGTCGGCGGCCCGTCGCAGCTCACGGTAGGTCCACCGGCCGCCGTCGAAGGCCACCGCGATCGCGTCCGGGGTGCGTGCGGCCTGCTCGGCGAAGAGGGTGACCACGTCCGGGAGTGCCGTGGCCCGCGGCGTCGCGGCCGGTGCCGGCGCGAGGAACCCGAAGTCGACGCGCTCCCGCGGATTCTCGGTCAGCCGCTCCAGTATCCGCAGATAGGTGCCGACGAACAGCTCGGCATGGTCGGCGGTGAAGACGGTCCCGTCGAAGTCGGCGCGGAGCCGGATGCCGCCGTCGACCGGGTCGACGTACGCATTGACAAGGATCTTGAAGTTGGTCTCCTCCCAGGTGCGGAAGTCCCGCAGCTGTACCTGGGGCAGCCGGAACACGGAGGCCAGCTGAGGGAAGTGGACGTAGTTGAAGGCGGACTCCAGGACGAAGTCCCCGCCGTCGTCGTCCTGGATGGCGCTCAGCGGGTAGCGCCGGTGCGGGTGGCTCTCCTGCTCCTGCGCGAACAGCGTGCGCACCGCCTCCAGCCAGGTCAGTCCCGAGGTGTTCACCCGGACCGGCATGCTGTTGAGGAACAGGCCGAGGGTCCTCTCCGCCCCGGGAAGCTCGGGCCGCCCGTGCGTGACCAGACCGGTGACGAAGTCCTCCGCGGAGAAGTGCGTTCCCAGCGCGAGGCAGTGGGCGGCGAACAGCACGGATTTGACGGGCAGTTCGTGCTCGTCGGCGAAGCGGCGTGCCGATTCCCGCAAGGACGCGGGCAACTCGGCGTGGTGCACGATCTGTTCCGCCGGACCAGGGGGACGCGAGAGACGGAACCCCTCCAATTGCGGCGGTGCCGCGTCGCTCAGGGCCTTCTGCCAGTACTCCCGGCTCTCCGCCGAGTCCAGGGCGAGCGTCTCCTCGCGGACGTGGTGGGCCGGCGAGGGCAGGCCGCTGTCGGGGACCGCGGCGATGTCCGCGCCGAGACCGTGCGCGTAGTCCTGGAACAGCTCGGCGATCAGGTTCGCCACACTGCCGCCGTCGAGGATCGCGTGGTGGAAGCTGAGCACCAGTTCCAGGGTGCCCTCGCGGACATGGAGCCGGAAAAGGTAGAGGGGCGCCTGCTCGAACTCGTACCGGAAGAAGCGCCGTTCCTCGATGTGCTCTCGGATCGCGGCGTCGGCCTCGGTCCGCGTCAGGTTCCGCAGATCCACGATGTCCAGCCCGCCCCGCACCTCATGGTGCACGAGCTGGAGCGGCTGTGAGTAAGAGGCCAGGTCGAAGGAGGAGCGCAGTACCGGGTGACGCCTCACGAGCTTGGTGAAGGCCGTCCGGAACTCGTTCTCGTGCCAGTCCGCGGCGATCGAGTACCGGAAAACGTCGTGGTACACCGCCGAGTTCTCGTGTCTGCGGCTGTGGTACAGCAGCCCGAGCTGCACCCGGGTCAGCGGGAAGGCGTCCTCGAACGCGGTGAGCCGCCCCCGGTCCACGGCGGGGACCAGCTCCAGGGGCGCCACGGCGGAGGTCTTGGGCTCGTTCCCGGAGTGCCGGACGGCGCGGGTGGCCAGCTCCGCGACCGTGGGGCTCTTGATGAGGTCGGTGGCGGAGAAGTGGATGCCGTGCCGCTCTCCCGCGGCACGCACCTTCAGCATCGTGATCGAGTCGCCGCCGAGCACGAAGTAGTTGTCGTGGACGCCGACCGTGGGCACGTCCAGCACCTCGGCCCAGATCGCGGCGAGCTCGGCCTCCAGTTCCGTACGGGGAGTGCCGTCACCGGACTCCGGTAGGGCTCCTTCGCCGCCCGGCCGGCCGCCGGTCGGCCGCGCGCTGACACCCGGCAGGCTCCGTATGCCGAGCGGTGCGGCAAGCTCGCCGACGGGGCGGTCGGGCTGGTCGGTTCCCTGCCGGATCAGCGTGCGTACCGCCCGGACGACCTCGGTGATGGGGAGGTCGTCACCGAAGACGTCGGTGGCGTACACGAGGTCGACGCGCATCTCGCTGGTGTCACCGTGGGCATGGACGACGATCGCGAGGACATTGCCGTCGAGCAGTTCCAGCTCCATGGTGGTGTCCACCGAGAGGCCGGGTACGCCCGGCGGGGACGGGAAGTGCAGATAGCTGATCGTCACGTCGAAGAGGGGGCCGGAGCCCGCCGCGGTCCGGTCGCGCAGTACGTCCGCGAGCGGAACGCGCTGATGTTCCTGGAGTTCGCGGACACGGCCCCGCACCTGCTCGGCCAGTTCCGCCGTCGACCGGTTGCCGTCGGCCGTGACGCGCAGCGGCAGTACATTGGTGAACAGGCCGAGTGCCTGCCGCTGCCCGGCCGAGTGCCGGTTCAGCAGGGGGGTGCCCAGAATGGCCTCGTCGGCCCGGTGCATCTTCGCCAGGCAGGTACCGAAGGCCGCCGCGATGACGGAGAACGGTGAATTCCCGCCCGCCAGAATCCTGTCGACGACGTCGCCTTCGACGGTGAAGGAGGTGCGGCGGCCGAGCGGTGCGGGGGAGTCCTTCCGGGCGAAGAGCCGGGGTTCGGCACCGGACAGGGCGGAGTCGAGGAGCCGGCGGTCCTGCGCGTAAGAATCGGAAGCGCGATAGCGGGTGTCCTCGCCGATGAACTCCACGAAGGACGGCACGGCACGGTCCGCGGCCTTCCCGTCCCGCTGGATTTCCGCGTAGCGGGCCCGGACCTGCTTCCTGAACTCGTTCAGTGACCAGCCGTCCGAGATCAGGTGGTGCACGGTGAGCCGGAAGTGCGCCTCGGTGTCACGCGTGCACAGCAGCACCGCGTCGTACAGGCGCTCCCCCAGGACCGGTAGCCGCACCATCCGGCGCTCCTCCGCCTCGACGGCACGGGCGGCCTCCGCGTCGGTCCCGTCCCGGAGGTCCCGCACCGTCAGCCGCGGTTCCCCCGGCTCCAGCCACTGGCAGGGCTCGCCGTCGGCGCTTCCGAAACGGATCCGGAACGCGTCGTTGTGCGCCAGGACGTATGTGATCGCGGTCCCTAAAGCCTCCAGGTCGATATCCCCGGAGAACTTCTCGCGGAGCGATATCGAGAACTGCGGTGACTCCGGTGAAAGGGAATCCGAGAACCAGATGTCCCGTTGGTAGGCAGTGAGCGGGTACAGCCGATGGTTGCTCATGTGGCTCTTCCTGGACTAGGTCGAAAATGTACGTGCCTTGTCGTGGCGCGCACCGCGTCCCGGCGTCGTTCATGAAGATTCCGTCATGCGTCTGTCACGCGGCAGGAAAGAATTCCGGACGGAAGGTGAAAGGCGGCTTCAGTGCACGGTGGCCGCTTCCGGAAGCGCGCCGAAGCGGTCGGCGTTTTCCGGCGTGACGCGACAACGGACCGGCTGCCGCCACAGCAGGGACAATCGGCCTGTGAACCGTGGTGTGAGCGTGGGGAAGCCGTCCATGGGCAAGGACACTAACAAGGAGAAAGTGAAAGGATGACGCTTTGTCGGCACTACTAGTGGAAGCACTAGGGGTTATGTGCCTGTGCGGCAAAAGATCTTGATGGATTCACGGAGCCGGAGGAGGGATTTTACAGGGTGGGGTCCGTCCCGATGGCGGACAACGGTTTTGTTGAAGCGGGTCGCCCGGATTGCCGGAGCCTGTTGAAGCGGTGTTCGACGTGCTTGTGGAACTCGCGGTGGAAGGCCGGTGGCCCGCCGCAAGCACGTGTCGGCCGGGCCCTTGCCGCCGGACGGTCACCAGCGGGCGGTGAGGTGGCCGGTGAGGAGGCGCTGCCAGCCGTCGTGTGCCTGCCGCCACTCCTCGGGGCAGATCTCGGCGCGGTCGGGGGAGAGCGGGGCGTCGTCGCCGACGAGGTCCTGGTGGCGGTCGGGGTGGGCGCCGTGGACGTAGCAGGCGTAGTTCGCGGCGCGTTGGGCGTCCAGGCCGTGCTCGTCGCGCAGGTCGTCGGCGTCGACGTCGGTCTCGTCGGCGGACAGGGAGTAGTCCAGGGAGGCGGCAAGGGCCTTGGTGTCGCCGGACGGGCCCTGGCGCAGGAACATCAGCGCGGAGAACTGGTCGGCCACGTCCTCCTCCCGGCCGGTGAACCGCAGGCCGAGGCGGTCGATCAGGGCGTGGGCGCCCTCGTGGTAGGCGGTGTCCTCCAGTACGGCGGCGACATGGGCGTCGCCCGCCCGCGCGCCTCCGGCGCTGTCCCGGTCGTCGTCGCGGGCGTTCTCGAAGCGTTCGCGTATCTCGCCGACGTGCTCCGCGCAGAAGTCGACGTCGCCGGACTCCGGGTCGTAGGCGGGTTCGGGGGCGCCGCAGGCCCGGACGACGAACACGACGCGGTGCGGCACCGCGACCGTGTCGTTGAGCCGGGCGGCGGCCGTTTCGAGGACGCGGTGCGCTTTCAGGAACGTGGTGGCCTCGCCGTGGGCGCGGTACTGGACGGTGAAGCCACCGGTACCGCGCTGGCCGTGACCGCGTGGCGCCGCATCCTGCCCGGCCGCGCCGCACCCCGTCAGCGCGGCCGCCAGGACCAGCGTCACCAGCGCGTTTCTGGCGCTCCCTGTCCGGCGGTCCATGAGTACTCCCTTCCGCCCCCCCACATCTGTCCGGGAAGGGAAGACGCGGAGGGGGAGCGGGAGGTTCTCCGGCCCGGTCAGGTGCGTCCGGGCACCGTCCGTTGGGCTCAGGACTTGGGGGAGAACCGCAGCCGGGTCGCCGCCAGGGCCCCGAGGGCCAGCAGGACGATGGACACCCACAGGCCGGACAGGTGGTTGCCGGTGGCGTCCTCGGCGTAGCCCATGATGTACGGGCCGACGAAACCGCCGGTGATGCCCACGGTGTTGAGCAGCGCCAGGCCGCCCGCGAGGGTCTTGCCCGCCAGCCGCGTGGCGGGGAAGTTGAACAGCAGCGGCTGGACGACGAAGAACGCCAGACCGGTGAAGCAGAACCCGAGCAGCGCGATCACGGGGCCGGCGACGGCGGCGACGATGAGGCCGGTGAACATCATCAGCAGTCCGGCCACCACGAAGTTGCGGGAACGGCCGGGCGTCGTCGCGCGGGGCGGCACCACCACGGCGCCGACGGCGGCGGTGATCCAGGGCAGCCCGGTCAGCAGGCCGATGGTGAACGGCGACAGATGTCCCCAGCCGCCGATGATGCCGGGCAGGAAGTAGACGACGGAGTACAGGGCGACCTGGTGCGTCCAGTTGGCGAAGATGGCGAGCAGCATCTGCTTGTCGCGCAGCACCCTCAGCAGGCTGCCGGAGGTGTTGCCCGCCGCCGCGGCGCCCTCGGCCTGCTCTCGGGCGACCGCGTCCTGCACCAGACGGGCCTCCTCGACCGTCAGCCACGGAGCCTTGGCCGGGCCGTCGGGCAGGAACCGCAGCACGGCGAAGGCAAGGAAGAGGCAGGGGACGCCCTCGATGACGAACATCCACTGCCAGCCGTGCCAGCCGCCGATCCCGTCCATCTCCATGAGCAGCCCGCCCAGCGGGTTGCCGACGACGCTGGCGATCGAGGCGCCGAGCAGCAGCAGCCCGATGGCCCTGCCGCGGGTCTCGGTGCGGAACCAGTAGGTGAAGTAGAGCAGGATGCCCGGCAGCAGTCCGGCCTCGGCGGCGCCGAGCAGCAGCCGCATCGCGTAGAAGGACTTCTCGCCCTGGACGAACGCCATACAGGCGGAGATCGCGCCCCAGGTCAGCATGATCCGGGTGATCCACCAGCGGGCACCCACCCGGTGCATGATCAGGTTGCTGGGGACCTCGGAGACCGCGTAGGTGAGGAAGAACAGTCCCGCGCCCAGGCCGTAGGCGGCGGCGGAGAGGCCGAGGTCGGCCTCCAGGCGCTCCTTGGCCAGACCGATGTTGGTCCGGTCGAGGAACGACATGATGTAGGCGGCCAGCAGCAGGGGCATCAGGCGCCGCAGATTGCGGCGGTCCAGTTCGCCGAGCGCGTCGCGCGGGGTGGCGTGCGAGGTGTCCGCTGGGGTGCGGGAACCACGGGTCAAAGACATCGGTGTCCTCAAGAGGGCTCGGGCAGCCGTGGACGCGGGCTGCGGCAGGAGGGGAAGGCGGCCGGGGTGCGGGGCCCCGGCCGCCGGGCGGGTCAGACGACGAGCCGGAGCGGGTTCTCCACGGCCTCGGTGAAGGCCGCGAGCCAGCGGGCCGCGACGGCGCCGTCCACCGGGCGGTGGTCCACGGACAGGACCACGCGGAGCACGGTGGCCGCGGTGACCGCGCCGTCGCGGACCACCGCCTCCTCCCGTGCGGCACCGACGGCCAGGATGGCCGCCTGGGGCGGGTTGATGATGGCGGCGAACTCCTCGACGCCGTACATGCCGAGGTTGGAGACGGTGATCGCACCGCCTTCGAGGTCCGCGGGCCGCAGCGCGCCGGAGCGCGCCTGCTCCGCGTACGCGCGCACACGGGTGGCGATCGCGGAGACCGACAGGTTCTCGACGCCGCGCAGGACCGGGGTGACCAGGCCGGTGTCGGTGGCGACGGCGACCGAGACATCGACGGAGGTGAAGCGGCGGACGGCGTCCGGGCGCCACACCGCGTTCATCTCCGGTACCCGGGTGTGGGCCGTGGCGACGGCCTTGATCAGCAGGTCGTTGACGGACACCTTCACCGGGGAGACGGCGTTGACGCGCCCCCGCAGGGCGAGCAGTTCGCCCACGTCGCAGGCGGCCCGCAGATAGAAGTGCGGGGTGTGCTGCTTGCTCTCGGCCAGACGGGTGGCGATGGCGCGGCGCATCCGGGTGTGCGGGACGTCCTCGAAG
>NZ_JCANQV010000070.1:0-23348 GCF_059553635.1 Candidatus Streptomyces philanthi | reverse complement strand
GGTGCCCGGCATACCGCCCTTGCGGCGCAGCCCGTCGTCGAACTCCAGCTCCTCCCGTCGGACCTCGGCGCTGATCTCCCGCTGCTCGGTGATCCGCTGGGTCTCCAGCCGGACGCGTTCCACCGGGACGGTCCGCTTGTCGATCACCGGCTGCTGCTCGTGCAGGACGACCTCGACCTCGCCGGTGCCCAGCGATGAGCTGATCCGGCCCGACCGGCGCTCCTCGTCGGTGATCGGCTCGCGGACCATCCGCACCTCCTCGTGGTACAGCGGGACGGTCTGGCGCACGTCCTCGGTCACCACGTGCTTGCGCAGATGGGCCCGGCCGCTCTCGTGTTCCTCGGTGCCGATCTGCACCCGTTCCTCGGAGAGGAGGATCTCGTTCTCGCGGCTCTCCTTGGTGAGCCCGGTGCCGGTGTCCTGGCGGCCGCGCGACATCCCGGCGCCCGCGCCGGCCAGCGGCCGCTCGGCGTGCTCACGGCCCATGCCGGACTGCCCGGTCCCGGCGTGCTCGCGGCCGGTGCCCGTCATCCGGGGGTCGCGTCCGGTGCCCGCGGTCCCGGCGGCGCCCGCGGCCGCGGCCATTCCGGTGTCCCGCATGCCGGTGTCCGTCCGGCCCGTGGGGGTGCCGGTGCCGCCCGGTGCGGTGCCCGGCCGGGTGAGCCCGTAGTAGCGGTAGAGCTCGTCCTCCTCGGCGGGGCTCAGATGCCCGTCGGCGTCGATCCGCGGCGCGTCCTTGATCCGTTCCTTGGTGTAGGGAACATGCAGTTCGTCGTCCACCCGCCGTGCCCCGGCGAGCGGGACGAAGGTCTCCTTCATCCCGAACAGGCCCGTCCGTACCGTGATCCACACGGGAGCGTTGGTGGCGTCGTCCCGGTAGACCTGCTGGACCGACCCCACCTTGGCGCCCTCGGCGTCGACCAGGTTCAGTCCGGTCAGGTCCGCAGGGGTGTCACCCAGGGGTGCGTTCATGGCGTCTCCTCCTTCCGCACGCGCCGGCGGGGGCACGCGCAGTTCCCATTGCGCGTCGCCGCCACCCCGGCAGCGAGTCGGGAGAGCCCCGGGACGGCGGGCACGGCGCCTCCGGGACGGCGCTGACGGCGGTCCCGCACCCGGTGCCCGCTACTCCGTTCGGGTGAAGCGCCATGGTCCGTCGTTCCCGCGCTCACCCGCCCGGGTGCCGACCGTCCCGGGGAACGACGGCGGGCCCGGCCCCGCCGGAGCGGGAACCGGACCCGTGAGGTCCGCCGTGCGGATCAGTGGCCGAGGTTGACGGCGCGCGCCGAGGTCGCGCCGATCTCCACCGAGATCTCCGCGAGGACGCTCGCCGGGATGGTGTCGTCCACGGTCAGCGCGACCAGCGCCTCACCGCCGACATCGGCGCGGGAGACCTGCATCCCGCCGATGTTGATGCCCGCCTCGCCCAGGATGCGGCCGACGGTGCCGACGACGCCGGGGCGGTCGCCGTAGCGCAGGAACGCCATGTGGTCGGCGAGCGCCAGGTCGATGGAGTGCTCCCCCACCGCGACGATCTTCTGGGCGTTCTTGTGGCCGGAGAGCGTGCCGGAGATCGAGACCTCCTCGCCGTCCGCCAGCGTGCCGCGCACGGTGACGACATTGCGGTGCTCGGGCGACTCGCTGCTGGTGGTCAGCCGCACCTCCACACCGCGCTCCTGCGCGAACAGCGGGGCGTTCACATAGGAGACCGTCTCGTCGACGATGTCCTCGAACACGCCCTTGAGGGCGGAGAGTTCCAGCACCTTGACGTCGTGCTGGGTGATCTCGCCGCAGACCTCGACATCGAGGCGCATCGCGACCTCGCCGGCCAGCGCGGTGAAGATCCGGCCCAGCCGCTCGGCCAGCGGAAGCCCCGGCTTGACGTCCTCGGCGATCACACCGCCCTGGACGTTGACGGCGTCCGGCACCAGCTCGCCGGCGAGCGCCAGGCGCACCGAGCGGGCGACGGCGATACCGGCCTTCTCCTGCGCCTCACCGGTCGAGGCGCCCAGGTGCGGGGTGGCCACGACCTGGTCGTACGCGAACAGCGGGGAGTCGGTGCAGGGCTCGGACGCGTACACGTCCAGGCCGGCGCCGGCGACCCGGCCCTCCTCCAGCGCGCGCGCCAGCGCCGCCTCGTCGACGATCCCGCCGCGCGCCGCGTTGACGATCCGGACCGACGGCTTGACCTTGTGCAGCGCCTCGTCGCCGATCAGACCGAGGGTCTCGGGGGTCTTGGGGAGGTGGACGGTGATGAAGTCCGACACCTCCAGCAGCTCGTCGAGAGAGAGGAGCTTGACGCCCATCTGCGCGGCGCGGGCCGGCTGCACATAGGGGTCGTACGCGACGATCTTCATGCCGAAGGCGGACATCCGCTGGGCGACCAGCACACCGATACGGCCCAGGCCGACCACACCGAGGGTCTTCTCGCTCAGCTCGACGCCGGTGTACTTGCTGCGCTTCCACTCGCCGTTCTTCAGGGCGGTGTTGGCCTGCGGGATGTTGCGGGCCGTGGCGACGAGGAGGCCGCAGGCCAGCTCGGCGGCGGTGACGATGTTGGAGGTCGGGGCGTTGACGACCATCACACCGGCCTTGGTGGCGGCGGAGACGTCGACGTTGTCCAGGCCCACGCCGGCGCGGGCGACGACCTTCAGCTTCTTCGCGGCGGCGATCGCCTCGGCGTCGACCTTGGTCGCGCTGCGCACGAGGATCGCGTCGACGTCGGCGATCGCGGGGATCAGCTCGGCCCGGTCGGCGCCGTCGCAGTGGCGGATCTCGAAGTCGGGGCCGAGCGCGTCGACGGTGGCGGGCGACAGCTCCTCGGCGATGAGTACGACGGGTTTGCTGGCAGAGGCAGTGCTCACGTGGTCTTCAGTCCTCACTAGTCCTTCGCGGACGGCCGTCCCGACGGCCGAAGGCGGTGAAGGGGGCAGCCGCGTGAAGACGCACGACATTGTGAGCCTGACGCGTTCGTGTTGGGCAGTGTAGTGGCGGCACCCGGCACCTCCTGCGCCGGAGCGTAAGGATCACCCGTGCGTGGTTCTACGCGGTGGACAAGGCGGCGGGCCCGCCGGTGCGCGCGGGGCCTGCCGGTGAAGGGGCCGGGGGCCGCGGTCGCCCCGCGGCCCCCGGCCCTCCGGGCGCGTCCTACGCCTCGTCGTCGACCCAGCTCATCAGCTTGCGCAGCTGCTTGCCGGTGGTCTCCAGGAGGTGGTTCTCGTCGGCCTTCTTGTACTCGTTGTACTTCGGCAGGCCGGCGTTGTACTCCGCCATCCAGTTCTTGGCGAAGGTGCCGTCCTGGATCTCGTCCAGCACCTTCCGCATCTCCGCCTTGGTCCGGTCGGTGATGATCCGCGGGCCGGTGACGTAGTCGCCCCACTCGGCGGTCTCGGAGATCGACCAGCGCATCTTCTCCAGGCCGCCCTCGTACATGAGGTCCACGATGAGCTTCAGCTCGTGCAGGCACTCGAAGTAGGCGATCTCGGGCTGGTAGCCCGCCTCGACCAGGGTCTCGAAACCGGCCTTGACCAGGGCGGCGGTGCCGCCGCACAGCACGGCCTGCTCACCGAACAGGTCGGTCTCGGTCTCCTCGGTGAAGGTGGTCTTGATGACGCCGGCGCGGGTGCCGCCGATGCCCTTGGCGTACGAGAGGGCCAGCGCGAAGGCGTTGCCGGTGGCGTCCTGCTCGACGGCCGCGATGCACGGGACGCCGCGGCCCTCCTCGTACTGGCGGCGCACCAGGTGGCCCGGGCCCTTGGGGGCGACCATGCAGACGTCCACGCCGGCCGGGGGCTTGATGAAGCCGTAGCGGATGTTCAGGCCGTGACCGAAGAACAGGGCGTCGCCGTCCTTGAGGTGGTCCTTGACGGACTCCTCGTAGACCTTGGCCTGGATCGGGTCCGGCACCAGGATCATGATGACGTCGGCCTCTTCGGCGGCCTCGGCGGGCGTCACCACGCGCAGGCCCTGCTCCTCGGCCTTGGCCTTGGACTTCGAGCCCTCGTGGAGACCGACGCGGACGTCGACGCCCGAGTCCCGCAGGGACAGCGCGTGGGCGTGGCCCTGGCTCCCGTAGCCGAGGACCGCGACCTTGCGGTTCTGGATCAGGGACAGGTCGGCATCGTCGTCGTAGAACAGCTCGGCCACTTGGGGTATCTCCTTGGTTCTGGCTGGTGCCCACACAGTACGTCGGGCGGGTCGGTCGGGGGGTGTGGGTCTCGCGATGCGGTCGGGGCGCGTCAGGCCGTGCGGTCCAGGGCGCGCAGCGAGCGGTCGGTGATCGAGCGGGCGCCCCGGCCTATCGCGATGGTGCCGGACTGCACCAGTTCCTTGATGCCGAACGGCTCCAGCATCTTGAGCATCGCCTCCAGCTTGTCGCTGGAGCCGGTGGCCTCGACGGTGACGGCCTCCGGGGAGACGTCGACGGTCTTGGCACGGAACAGCTTGACGATCTCGACGATCTGGGAGCGGGTCTCGTTGTCGGCGCGGACCTTGACCAGGACCAGCTCGCGCTGGACGGCGTGGTCCTGCTCCAGCTCGACGATCTTGAGGACGTTGACGAGCTTGTTGAGCTGCTTGGTCACCTGTTCGAGCGGCAGGGACTCGACGCTGACGACGATGGTGATGCGGGAGATGTCCGGGTGCTCGGTGACACCGACGGCGAGGGAGTCGATGTTGAAGCCGCGGCGGGAGAACAGTGCGGCGATCCGGGCGAGGATGCCGGGGGTGTTCTCCACCAGGACGGAGAGCGTGTGCTTGGTCATGGGCGGTGTCCTTCTCTCGGTCCTCAGTCGTCCTGGTTGTCGCCGAAGTCGGGACGGACGTCGCGGGCGGCCATGATCTCGTCGTTGGAGGTGCCGGCCGCGACCATCGGCCACACCTGCGCGTCCTCATGGACGATGAAGTCGACGACGACCGGCCGGTCGTTGATGGCGTTGGCCTTGGCGATGACGGCGTCCAGCTCGGCGGGGTCCTCGCAGCGCATCGCGACGCAGCCCATGGCCTCGGCGAGCTTGACGAAGTCCGGGACGCGGGTGCCGCGGGGCTTGTCCGGCGCCGCCTCCTCGTCGGGGCCGCTGTGCAGCACGGTGTTGGAGTAGCGCTGGTTGTAGAAGAGGGTCTGCCACTGGCGGACCATCCCGAGCGCGCCGTTGTTGATGATCGCGACCTTGATCGGGATGTTGTTGAGCGCGCAGGTGGTCAGTTCCTGGTTGGTCATCTGGAAGCAGCCGTCGCCGTCGATCGCCCAGACCGTGCGGTCGGGCCGTCCGGCCTTGGCGCCCATGGCGGCCGGCACGGCGTAGCCCATCGTCCCGGCGCCGCCGGAGTTCAGCCAGGTCTTGGGCTGCTCGTAGTCGATGAAGTGGGCGGCCCACATCTGGTGCTGGCCGACGCCCGCGGCGTAGATGGTGCCCTCCGGGGCGAGCCGGCCGATCCGCTCGATGACCTGCTGCGGGGAGAGGCTGCCGTCGTCCGGCAGGTCGTAGCCGAGCGGGTAGGTCTCGCGCCAGCGGTTGAGGTCCTCCCACCAGGCGCGGTAGTCGCCCCGGTGCCCGGCCTCGTGCTCGGCCCGGACGGCGACGATCAGGTCGGCGATGACCTCGCGGGCGTCACCGACGATCGGCACGTCGGCGGCGCGGTTCTTGCCGATCTCCGCCGGGTCGATGTCGGCGTGCACGACCTTGGCGTACGGGGCGAAGGAGTCCAGCTTGCCGGTGACGCGGTCGTCGAAGCGGGCGCCGAGGGTGATCAGCAGGTCCGCCTTCTGGAGGGCGGTGACGGCGGTGACCGAACCGTGCATGCCGGGCATGCCGACGTGCAGGGGGTGGGTGTCGGGGAAGGAGCCCAGGGCCATCAGGGTGGTGGCGACCGGGGCGCCGGTCAGCTCGGCGAGCACCTTCAGCTCCGTGGTGGCCCCGGCCTTCATGACGCCGCCGCCGACGTAGAACACGGGGCGCTTGGCCTGGGTGATCAGCCGGGCGGCCTCGCGGATCTGCTTGGCGTGCGGCTTGGTGACGGGGTGGTAGCCGGGCAGGTCGGTCTGCGGCGGCCACGAGAACGTCGTACGGGCCTGGAGGGCGTCCTTGGCGATGTCGACGAGGACCGGGCCGGGGCGTCCGGTGGAGGCGATGTGGAACGCCTCGGCGATCACCTTGGGGATCTCGGCGGCGTCGGTGACCAGGAAGTTGTGCTTGGTGACCGGCATCGTGATGCCGCAGATGTCCGCCTCCTGGAAGGCGTCCGTGCCGATGGCGGCGGACGACACCTGGCCGGTGATGGCGACCAGCGGGACGGAGTCCATGTGCGCGTCGGCGATCGGGGTGACGAGGTTGGTGGCCCCGGGCCCGGAGGTGGCCATGCACACCCCGACCCTGCCGGTGGCCTGCGCGTACCCGGTGGCGGCGTGGCCCGCGCCCTGCTCGTGGCGGACCAGGACGTGGCGGACCTTCGAGGAGTCCATCATCGGGTCGTACGCCGGAAGGATCGCGCCGCCGGGAATGCCGAACACGGTGTCGGCCCCGACCTCCTCCAGCGCACGGATGAGGGACTGCGCACCCGTCACGTGCTCGACGGCCGCGCCGCGCTGCGCTGCGCCGGAGGTACGGGTCCGCGGCTGCGGATGGTGGGCCGCGGGGGCCTGCTCGGTCATCTGCGTCTCTTCTCGAAGCTGAGGGTTTTGACGGGATTTGTGAGGTTGCGGTGCAACAAAAAACCCCTCGTGCCGGGAGGCAAGCGAGGGGAGCGCGTCGGTGGAGGTCGTCCGGGCTTCGTCAGGGGCCCGGCATCAGCCGACGCGCTGTCCGAGTACGAGAATTCGGGTGCGCATGCCACCGACCCTCCCCCCGCCGCGCCCTGGGTGTCAAGTGGGTGGGACGGAGGTCTCACTATGTGAGCGCAGGGGCGAGTGGGCGAAGGGGTCCGACGCGGCCGCGCCGCCGTACCGCACGGGCAGCCGGCTGCCGCTCAGCACCACCGCACGGCCGTCGCTCCGCCAGCCGTCGACCGGACGGGTCTCGGCGACCGGGCCGTCGGCGACGAGGGCCGGGAGCGGGAAGACCCCGCGGGTCAGCGCCCGGCGCAGCCGGTACTCGTCCAGCGGCCCGGAGAAGGCCGCCCCCTGGGCGTGGGTGCACCCCATGGTGCGCAGGGCCACCACCTGTTCGGGCAGATCGACGCCGTCGGCGACGGACTGCATCCCGAGGTCGGAGGCGATCCTCAGCAGCCCGGAGGTGATCTTGTGCAGCCGAGCGGACTCGACCACGCCGTCCACCAGCTCCCGGTCCAGCCGCAGGACGTCCACGGGCAGCCTGCGCAGGGCGCTGATCGCCGCATAGCCGCTGCCGAAGCCGTCCAGCGCGATCCGGACACCCAGCCGGCGCAGCGCCACCAGACGGCGCTCCAGCTCCTCCAGCGGAATCCGCGGATCGCTCTCGGACAGCTCCAGGACCAGGGCCCCGGGCGGCAGGCCGTACCGGGCGAGCAGCGTCTCGACGCGCTGGGGCGGCAGTCCCCGGTCGAGCAGGCGGCGCGCGGGGAGCCGGACGGAGACCGGGACCTGGTGGCCGGCGCGGTGGCGGCGGGCGGCCTCGGCGACGGCCTCCTCCAGCTGCCAGCGGCCCAGTTCGGCGGTGCGGTCGCCGTCGTCGGGGCCCCGGCCGCGCTCGCCGACACGCAGGAACTCGTCGGGCGTGAAGAGGATGCCCTGGGCGGAGCGCCAGCGGGCGTGGGCGGCGACGGCGGTGACCCGGCCGGTGTCCAGTTCCACCACGGGCTGGTGCAGCAGCGCGAACTCGCCGTCGTGGAGCGCGGTGCGCAGCTTGGTGGTGATGTCGGCCCGGCGGGTGACCTCGGCCTGCATCTGGGGCGCGTACAGCTCGACGCGGTTCTTGCCGCCCTTCTTGGCGCGGTACATCGCGAGGTCGGCGTTGCGCATCAGGCCGGCCGGGGTGATGCCCGGTTCGGCGAAGGCGACGCCGATGCTGGCGGCGACGCGCACCTCGCGGCTCTCGATGCGGTACGGCTCGGAGAGCCGGGCGCGCAGCCGGTCGGCGATCTCGTGGATGCGGAACTCGCGGGCGGTGCCGGCGCAGGAGCCGTCGCCGGTGATCAGGGCGGCGAACTCGTCGCCGCCGAGCCGTGCCGCTATGTCGCCCGACCGCACGGATTCGGCCAGCCGGCGGGCGGCCTGGATCAGCAGTTCGTCACCGGCCTGGTGCCCGATGGTGTCGTTGACCTGCTTGAAGCCGTCCAGGTCGATGTAGAGCACGGCGGTGTCGTGGTCGCCGGCCCGGCGGCCGGTGAGGGCCTTGCTGACGCGTTCGGTGAACAGGGCGCGGTTGGGCAGGTCGGTGAGGGCGTCGTGCGAGGCGTTGTGCTGGAGCTGGGCCTGGAGGCGGACGCGTTCGGTGACATCGCGGGAGTTGAAGATCAGGCCGCCGTGGTGGCGGTTGACCGTGGACTCGACGTTGAGCCAGCCGTCGCCGCCGGAGCGGCGGGCGCCGGCCCGGAAGCGGCACTCGATGCGGGTGGTGGGCTCCTCCTCGGGCGGTGCCGCGAGGAAGCGGCGGATCTCGTGCAGTACCCGTCCCAGGTCCTCGGGGTGGATCAGCGAGGAGAGTTCGGAGCCGACCAGGTCGTCGGCGTCGCGGCCGTAGACCCCGGCGGCGGCCGGGCTGACGTAGCGGAGCACCCCGTTCGGCGCGGCGATCATGATGACGTCGCTGGAGCCCTGGACGAGGGACCGGAAGTGGTTCTCCTTCTGGGCGAGTTCCTGGGTGAGGGTGAGGTTGTCCAGCAGCATGATCCCCTGGCGTACGACCAGGGCGAGGACGACGGCGCAGCCGGTGAACAGCACCACGCGGTCCATCCGCCGGCCGTCCATCACGTTGGTGAGGATGCCCAGGGTGGCGACGGCGGCGGCCAGGTACGGCGCGAGGGCGGCGAGCGAGCCCGCGATGGGGCGGTGCCCGGCGAACGAGGGGACCCGGTGCCTGCCGGGGCGCGGGGGCTCCTCCGCCGCGCTGTCGCCGCCGGCGCGGCGGGCCGCCCAGGGTGCGTAGGCGAGCAGCATCGACCCGGCGAACCAGCCGGCGTCGAGGATCTGGCCGGAGCGGTAGTGCTCGCGCAGCAGCGGCGAGCTGAACAGGGCGTCGCACAGCACCGTCAGCGCCAGGGCGGCGATCGCGGTGTTGACGGCCGAGCGGTGGACGCAGGCGCGCCGGAAGTGCAGCGCGAGCACCATGCTGACCAGGACGATGTCCAGCAGCGGATACGCCAGGGCCAGGGCGGCCTGGGCGACGTTGCGGCCCTGGAAGTGGGCCGTGTGGGCGAGGGCGAGGCTCCAGGAGAGGGTGAGCAGCGATCCGCCGATCAGCCAGGCGTCCAGACCGAGACAGATCCAGCCGGCCCGGCTGACCGGGCGCTTGGCGAGGACCAGCAGGCCGACGATGGCCGGCGGCGCGAACAGCAGGAAACAGAAGTCGGCGAGGGACGGGTTGGGCACTTCCGTCCCCCGGACGACCTCGAACCAGCCCCAGACGGCGTTGCCGAGGCCGGCCATCGCGGAGGAGGCGGCGAAGAGCAGCCAGGCGGGGCGGTAGCGGGTGTCGTACCTACGGGCGTAGAGCCCGCACGAGACGGCGGCGAGCAGGGCCGCCGCGCTGAGCCCGAAGTCCCCCATGATCAGGGAGAGTCGGGGCGATCCCCAGCCGAGGGCGGCACCCACGGCGTAGGCGCCGCAGACGCCGGCGAGCAGAACCTGGGGCACCATGCCCGGCGCCGCGCCGTTCTGCGGGGAGGGCGGCCGGGGGAGCACCGCGCCCGGGGCGCTCACCGGACGCTCCCGTCCACCTCGCCGCGACCGCGGTGTGTCGGGGGCCGTTGCCCTATCCCCCCGGACACCCGTGGATCGCGCGTCCTGCGATTCGTCCATCGGCCGTACATCGCCCGTCGCCCCCCTCGCGTTCCGGTCCTTCGTACGGCGCCGGTCTCAGCGTGGCGCCGTCCCCGCTCGGGACGATACACCAGATCCGTCACTCAGGGACATAGCATCTCTACGCAGCGTGACCGACAACGCTGCGTGGCCACACTGTGCGGTCATACTGCCCCGTAGAGCGACGCGGTGACGTTCCGCTAGGCCGTGGCGACCACGTTCTGCAACGGGGCTCCGGTGGCGAAGCAGGTCAACTGGTCCCGCAAGAGGCGCTTCGCGCGGGGCAGGAATGCAGAACTGGGACCCCCGACATGTGGAGTGATGAGTACGCCGGGAGCCTGCCACAGCGGGTGACCGGCGGGCAGCGGTTCCGGTTCCGTGACGTCCAGGGCCGCGCGCAGCCGCCCGGACGCCAGTTCGGCGAGCAGCGCGTCCGTGTCGACGATTTTGCCGCGGGCGATGTTGACGAGGAGTGCGCCGTCCTTCATCCGTGCCAGGAAGTCGCGTCCCACCAGGCCATGTGTCTCCTCGGTGAGCGGGGTGGCGAGGACGACGACGTCCGCGTCGGGCAGGACGTCGGGCAGCGCGGACAGTGGATGCACGGGACCGCGCACGGTCTCACGGGCGGTGCGCGCGATGCGCACGACCCGCGCGCACTCAAAGGGAGTGAGCCGGTCCTCGATGGCACTGCCGATCGACCCATACCCCACAATGAGGACGGTTTTGTCGGCCAGCGCGGGCCGGAAGGCGGGCCTCCACTTCCCCGCGTCCTGGCCGCGGACGAAGCCGGGGATGCCGCGCAGCGACGCCACGACGAGCGTGAGGGCGAGCTCCGCGGTGCTGGCGTCGTGCAGCCCGCGGGCGTTGCACAACCGGGCCCCGGACGGCAGGCCGGGCACCGCGGGCAGCATGTGCTCCACCCCGGCGGTCAGCGTCTGCACCACCCGGACCCGGCTCATCCGGGACAGCGGGCGCAGGCTCGCCTCCGCGCCCTTCATGTAGGGGACGGCGTAGAAGGCGCAGCGGGCGGGATCGTCCGGGTAGTCGGGGCCGGCGTCCCAGTGGAGGTAGCGCAGGCCCTCGGGAAGACCGTCGATCTCGTCCGGCGGGATCGGGAGCCAGACGTCGGTCGCTGCGGTGTGCGGTGCGGTTGCCATGGTCCGAGGCTAAGCGCTGGCCCGCCAGGGACGACGGGACAGCCCTTGGGCGAAGCACCGTGCGCTTCAGACGTTAGTTTGGACGGGCCCTTGACCGGGGGCGAGGGGACGGAGGCACGACCAGGTGGAGCGCAGGACTATCGGCGCGGCGACCCTCGAAGTGGGCGCGATCGGGCTCGGCTGCATGCCGATGAGCTGGGGGTACACCGCGTCGCAGCGGAACGGGGAGGCTTCGCTGCGGACCGTGCACACCGCCCTCGACCGGGGGTGCAGCCTGCTCGACACCGCTGACATGTACGGGCCGTTCACCAATGAGCTGCTCGTCGGCCGGGTGCTCAAGGAGCGGCGCGACGAGGCGTTCGTGTCGACCAAGTGCGGGCTGCTCGTCGGCGAGCAGCACATCGTCGCCAACGGGCGTCCCGGGTACGTGAAGCGGGCCTGCGACGCCTCCCTTCGCCGGCTCCAGACCGACCACATCGACCTGTACCAGTTGCACCGTCCCGATCCCGAGGTGCCGATCGAGGAAACCTGGGGCGCGATGGCCGAGTTGGTGGCGGCGGGGAAGGTGCGGTCGCTGGGGTTGTGCGCGGTGGGGGCCCGCGCCGTACGGCCGCCCCGGGTGGCGCGGCCCGCGCCGTCCGTGCCGCGCCGGCGCGCGTCGTGGCGTCCGCTGTCCGGTGCCGGCCGCGTCCGGTCGGGGCGTTACGACGGGACGCTGCGCCAACTGGAGCGCATCCAGCAGGTTTTCCCGGTCAGCAGCGTGCAGGCCGAGTTGTCGGTCTGGTCGCGGGAGGCGCGGGATGAGTTGCTGCCGTGGTGCGCGTCGCGCGGGGTGGGCCTCCTGGCGGCGATGCCCCTCGGCAGCGGCTTCCTGACCGGCACCCTCACCCCGGGACAGGGCTTCGAGCCGGAGGACCTGCGGGCCCGCCACCCCCGGTTCACGGCGGAGATGATGGCGGCCAACCAGCCGGTGGTGGCCGGGCTGCGGCGGGTGGCCGCCCGGCACGGGGCGACGCCCGGTCAGGTCGCGCTGGCCTGGGTGCTGGCGCAGGGCCCCCAGGTGGTGCCGGTCCCGGGCACGAAGAAGGAGCGGTGGGCGGCGGAGAACGCCGGTGCGGCCCGTCTGGTGCTGAACCGTGCCGACCTGACGGAGATCGCCGGGCTGCCACCGGCGAGGGAGTCCTGGTACTGACCGCCGCGGGCCGCCCCGCCCGGGCGCGTACGGCGCTGTCGCGGGCGTGCGGTGTGGTGTCCTTGTCCCGCCGTCCGCTTCCGCACGCTCCGACGACGAGAGGCCCCGCCGTGCGACCCAGCCCCCCGGCCGCCGTGCTGGCCGCCGCGTCCCTGCTGCTCACGGCCGGTTGCACGGCCGGTGCCCGCACCGGTTCCGACACCGCGACCGCTACCCCGGGCGCCGCCACACCCTCCGCACACGGCACACCGTCCCCGTCCCTGCCGTCCGCCAAGGGCACGGTCACCGTCACCGGCACGTTGACGAAGGGCCTCGACACGCCGTGGGGCGTGGCCCTGCTGCCCGGCGGTGATCTGCTGGTGGGTTCGCGCGACAAGGGGACGATCGTCCGGGTCGCGGCGTCCGGCGGGCACACGACCGCGCTCGGCTCGGTGCCCGGGGTGGCGCCGGCCGGCGAGGGCGGCCTGCTGGGCCTCGCGGTGTCCCCGTCGTTCCCCGCCGACCGACTGGTGTACGCGTACGTCACCACCGCGTCCGACAACCGGATCGTGCGGATGACCTACGACGAGCGGCGGGACCCGGACGATCAACTCGGCGCGCCCCACACCCTGCTGCGCGGCATCCCCAAGGGTCACTTCCACAACGGCGGCCGCATCGCGTTCGGCCCGGACGGGATGCTGTACGCCGGCACCGGGGAGTCCGGCAGGAAGCGGCTGGCCCAGGACAAGGACTCCCTGGGCGGCAAGATCCTGCGGATGACCCCGGACGGCCGGCCGGCGCCCGGCAATCCCCGGCCCGATTCGGTGGTGTACGACTACGGGCACCGCAATGTGGAGGGGCTGGCCTGGGACACCGACGGACGGCTGTGGGCCTCGGAGTTCGGACAGGACACCTGGGACGAACTCAACCTCATCGCACCGGGCCGCAACTACGGCTGGCCGGAGCGCGAGGGCAAGGCGCGCCCCGGCGAGGCCGGCAAGGGGTTCACGGACCCCGTGGTCCAGTGGCCCACCGAGCAGGACTCCCCCAGCGGCATCGCGTACACCGGGGGCAGCATCTGGATGGCCGCCCTGCGCGGGGAACGGCTGTGGCGCATCCCGCTGCGCGGTACGAGGGCGGCGGCGCCCCCGCAGGCGTTCCTGACGGGAAGGTTCGGGCGGCTGCGGACCGTGGTGACGGCCGGTGACGGCGCGCTGTGGCTCGTCACCAGCAACACCGACGGCCGGGGCAGGCCGCGCCCGGGGGACGACCGCGTCCTGCGGTTGAAGGTGACCTGACCCCCGGCGCCGGGGCCTGGTTACACTCCGGGAAACGCGCGCCGCGCGGTGCCGGGGGCGGTGCGCCATCGGAGGGGGCAGTATGTTCCACGTCCTTGAGGAAGTGTTCGCACCGAGCCGGAAGCACACCGACGAGGAGCGGCAGCGGATGACGCTGGTCGTCGACGACATCGGGGACGCCGATCCCGGCACGGGCCCCATCGACCTCGCGTCCGGCACGGTCGTCGTCAGGGTGCCGCCTCGTGAGCAGCCCGGGGAGTGAGGCTGCCGGACGGGCGGAGCTGGCCTTGTCGCGTCCGGGGGCGGCCGCCGTCGGGGGCCTCACGCCGGTCGGCCCCCGTAAGGCCGAACAAAGTACGCCACCCGCCACCCGCACCCCGCACCCCGCACCCCGCACCCCGCACCCCGCACACAAATACGAACCCCCTCCCGCCCCCACCCCAAGCCCCCGTCAACCCCCCAGGTCAGCACCCCCACCGGCCCCACGTCCCCCCACCGGAACACCCCGCTGCCGCCCCCGAGGCGGTGTAGCCATCGTCTCGTCCCAGGCGCATGGTGAATGCAGCTATCCGCTCGACGAGGAGGGATGGATCGCTATGTGCGGTATCACCGGTTGGGTCGCCTACCACCGGAATCTGACTGATCATCCACAGGTCCTCGACGCCATGACCGCGACCATGGCCTGTCGCGGTCCGGACGCCCGCGGGGTGTGGACGGCGCGGCACGCCGCGCTGGGGCACCGCCGGCTCGCCGTCATCGACCTGCCGGGCGGTGCCCAGCCGATGGAGGTCGTGACGGACGACGGGCCGGTGGCGATGGTCTACTCCGGCGAGGCGTACAACTACACCGAGCTGCGCGACGAGCTCCGCCGTCGCGGGCACCGTTTCACCACCGACTCCGACACCGAGGTGGTGCTGCGCGGCTATCTGGAGTGGGGTGAAGCGCTCGCCGAACGCCTCAACGGCATGTACGCGCTCGCGATCTGGGACGCGCGCACCGACCGGCTCGTGATGCTCCGCGACCGGCTGGGCATCAAGCCCTTCTACTACTACGAGACCGACGACGGCGTCCTCTTCGGTTCCGAGCCGAAGGCGATCCTCGCCAACCCGCTGTGCGCGCCCGTCGTCGGCGTGGACGGGCTGCGGGAGTTGTTCTCCTTCGCCAAGACGCCGGGCCACGCCATCTGGGACGGTATGCGCGAGCTGCGTCCGGGGCATCTCGCGGTGGTCGACGCCGGGGGCCTGCGCGAGCGGCGTTACTGGTCGCTGCGGGTCACCGAGCACACCGATGACCGGCGGGCGACCGTGGCGCGTGTGCGGGAGCTGCTGGACGACATCATCGCCCGTCAGCTGATCTCGGACGTCCCCCGGTGCACCCTGTTGTCGGGCGGGCTGGACTCGTCCGCCATGACGGCGCTCGCGGCGCGGCAGCTCGGCGAGGCGGGGGAGACGGTCCGCAGTTTCGCGGTGGACTTCCCCGACCAGGAGAAGAACTTCCAGGCCATCGACATCGCCCCCACCCAGGACACCCCGTACGTCCACGCGGTCGCCGAGCACGTACGGTCCGACCACCGTGACATCGTCCTGGACGGCGCGGCCCTGTCCGATCCGGAGGTCCGGCGGGCGGCCGTCGGCGCCCGCGACATGCCGATCGGGCTCGGTGACCGGGACAACTCGCTGTATCTGCTGTTCAAGGCGGTGCGCGAGCGGTCCACGGTGGCACTGTCCGGGGAGTCGGCGGACGAGGTGTTCGGCGGCTACCCGTGGTTCCACGACGACCGCAGCAGCGCGGACACCTTCCCCTGGCTGGCGGGCCCGCAGTCCCTCTTCGACTCGTCCGGCCTGGTCGAGGAGGGGCTGGCCCGCACCCTCGACCTGTCCTCGTACGTCCGTGACCACTTCCGTACCGCGCTCGCCGAGGCGCCGCTCAAGGACGGCGAGACGGGGACGGAGAAGCGGATGCGGCAGGTGTGCTACCTGCATCTGACGCGGATGGTCCAGAGCCTGCTCGACCGCAAGGACCGGATGAGCATGGCCGTCGGCCTGGAGGTCCGCGTCCCGTTCTGCGACCACCGGCTGGTGCAGTACGTCTTCAACACGTCCTGGGCGCTGAAGACGTTCGACGGGCGGGAGAAAAGCATTCTGCGGGCGGCGACCCGGGATGTGCTGCCGCTGTCCGTGGTCAACCGGAAGAAGAGCGGCTACCCGGGTACGTTCGACCCGGCGTATCTGGCGGCCATCCAGTCCCAGGCCGCCGGGCTGCTCGCGGACGGGCATCCCGCGCTGGACCTGTGCGACCGCGGGGTGATCGGGGCCGCGGCCCGCGCGCCCCAGGAGGCCGTCACCTCCGAGGACCGCAACACGCTGGAGCGGACCCTCGATCTGGCCGCGTGGTTCGATCTGCGGCGTCCCGTCCTCAAGATCTCCTGACCGCTCCCGCCGCCGCGTACCGTCCCTTCCCGGCGGTACGCGGCGGCACCACCGGTCTCTCCCTCCCCAGCCCAAATTCCCTGCCCCGCCGGCTCACTCCTGGCACCATGCCCCCATGCCGCACACCCCGGACCCTCCGCTGCTGCGTCCCGCGACCACGGCGGACGCCGACGCCCTCGCCGCCGTCGACTCCCTGGCCGCCGCGGGCGACACTCACCGCCGCGACGCCCTCCGCACCTGGTGCGAGCGGGGAGCGGCGACCCTCGCCGAGGACGGGGACGACCCGCTCGGCTACTGCGTGCTGGAACCGGCCTTCCTCGGACGGCCGTTCGTCAGCCTGCTGATGGTCGCGCCCGCCGCCCGCCGCCGCGGCATCGGCTCCCTCCTCCTGCGTCACGCCGCCACCACCTGCCCCGTCCCGGAGGTGTTCACCTCCACCAACCTCTCCAACCACCCCATGCAGCACCTCCTCCGGCGCGACGGCTGGCTCCCGATGGGGATGCTCCACGGCCTCGACGAGGGCGACCCGGAGCTGTTCTACCGGTACCGCGTCCCGCGGGGAGCGGCCCGGTGACGCCCCCGCAGACCGACGCCGTCCTGCGCCTGCTGCACCGGGTCCTGCCCACCGGGCTGCTCGGCGTCTACCCGCACGGTTCCGCCGTCCTCGGCGGTCTTCGCCCGCACAGCGACCACGACCTGCTCGTCGTCCTGGACCGCCGCACCACGGAGGACGAACGGCGGGCCCTCCTCACGGGGCTGCTGGAGGTCTCGGGCCGCGAGGGCAGTGCCCTCCGCCCGGTGGAGCTGACGGTGGTCCGGCAGCGGGACGTCCGCCCGTGGCGGTGGCCCCCGCGCCAGGAGTTCCTGTACGGCGAGTGGCTGCGGAAGGACTACGAGGCCGGTGTGGTCCCCGCCCCCGGGCCCGAACCCGATCTGGCGCCGCTGATCGCCATGACGCTCCTCGGGAACACCGCGTGGTACGGGCCGCCGCCCGCCGGCGTCCTGGCCCCCGTGCCGCCCGGGGACCTGCGCCGCGCGCTCACCGGCAGCGTGCCGGACCTGCTCGCCGACCTCGCCTCGGACACCCGCAATGTCGTCCTGACCCTCGCCCGCATCTGGACGACCCTCGCCACCGGGGACATCCGGTCCAAGGACGCGGCCGCCGACTGGGCCCTCCCCCGCCTCCCCGAGGAGCACCGCCCGGTGCTGGCCCGTGCCCGGGCCGTGTACCTCGGCCGGGAGGCGGAACGCTGGGACGATCTCCTGCCGGGCCTGCGGCCGTACGCCGGTCACGTCGCCAGGGAGATCGCCCGGCTGCGCTGACCGCCGCTCACTTCCGGCAGGGCGGCCCCTGTTTCTCCTTGAGCGCGGCCTGGCTGTAGGCGCCGCAGGCGACGACGGCGACCGGGCCGTCGGCGGACTGCTTGAGGATCACCAGGGTCTTGTCCTCCGGCGGGTCGTTGCTGTAGGCGGCGTAGCGGACGTAGCCGGTGGCGCCGTCGAACTCCACGCCGCCGCGCAGGGCCGTCAGGATGGCGTTGCGGTCCACGGAGTCGCCGGTGTGCGCCCGGTCGGCGGCCACGGACAGGGTGTGGAAGGCGTCGTAGGCGACGGCGGAGTGACCGTCCTGCCGCCAGGGGTCCCACTGGGCGAACCGGGTGTCGTAGTGGTGGGCGAAGGTCCGGGTCTTCTCGCTGGCGCGGGCGTCGCCCTCGGGCAGGCGGTGCGCGGTGTGGTAGAGGCGCAGCCAGGGCTTGTCGTCGTAGTCGCCGGTGAGCGCGATGTTGGTGAGTTCGTTGCCGCCGAGGACGGTGAGGCCGTTGCCGGCGCAGGTCCCGTTCGCGTCGAAGGTGCGGACGAACGCGGTGAAGTCGCGGGCCCGGGAGGCCCAGTACACGACGGTGGCGGGGTTGTCGGCCAGGGCCTGGCAGACCAGGTTGGACAGGGCGTCCGGCGAGGTCGCCGTCTGGGTGCCGGGCGGCGCTCCGGCGGGCCCGTTGTCCTGGACGAAGTTGATGACGGTCCGGCCGCCCCGGAAGGCCGCGCCGAACTTGTCGGCGAGGCTCTTGCTGTAGAGGTCGTCGGGGTTCTGGACGATGACGGCCTGGGCGGCGGGGGTGCACTCCCCCGGCTCCCCGGGCCGCCGGTCGTGGGCGACGATGTTGGTCCGCGCCGCGAAGTCGGCCTCGATGCCCGCCTCCCGGCTGTTCTCCGGGGTGAACGGCCAGTAGGTCTCGGTGCGTTGCATCTCGTCGGCGGTCGCGGTGGTACCGACCACGGGGACGGGGACATCGGACCGGCCGAGGAGTTCGAGGGCCTGCTGGGTGGTCCTGGTGCTCTGGGCGAAGCCGATGACCCCGGCGAGCTTCTTGTAGCCGGGGCCCTTGTCCTCGTTCTTGATCTCCTTGATGAGCTGCCGTACGGCGGGGACGGCGTCGCGGAAGCCCGGCCCGGTCTGCCGCACGTCCACCCGCAGCGGTACCCGGGAGTCGGTCGAGTAGGCGTCCTGGTTCAGCTGCCGCTGCCACATGGCGACGCCGCGGACCTCGGGGATGGTCCCGTCGAAGACGGTGTCCGGGGAGTCGGCGGGGATGCTCGACTCGAAGAGGACGACGGTGCGTACGGCGCGTCCGGCCGCCGCGAAGCGCTCGGCGCCGCGGTTCTGCTCCCGTATCTGGGCCAGCGCCGACTCGTACCACTGCCGCGCCTTGACCTCGACGGGCTTGTTCTGTCCGGGTCCGGCGACCGGGAGGTCCCCGCCGGCGCACGCGGTGTCGCGCAGCAGGTCCCACTGCCCGGTCAGGGGCGCCACGCCCAGCAGGACGACGGCCAGTGCCAGTGCCTCCAGGGTGGCGACCATGCGCCAGCCGAGCCGGAAGGTGCGGGGTTGCACCGGTGGGACGTGCAGGCCGGGCCGGCCGAACGGTTCGCTCTCCAGGGGCACCAGGACGGGCCGCGGGCTGCTGGAGTGCAGCAGGGTGCTGGCCCGGCGCAGGGTGGTGCGTTCGGTGCCGAGTTCGGTCTGGAGGGCGCCGGAGGGCCGGCCGACGGCGATGACGAGGGGCCCGGGGCCGTCGAGGCCGGGGAGCAGGGCGTGGCAGGAGCGCAGGAAGCGTTCCGCGGCGGCGTTGCCGGGGGCGCCGGCGGGCGGGATCTCGACCAGCAGCACGGGCCGGCTGACGCGGCGCCGTCGTTTGGGCAGCAGCCGTCCGGCGTCCGGTTTGCGCAGGTCCTCCAGCAGGGCGCGGAGCAGCACCAGATCGAGTTCGGCCAGTCCCTCGGCGTGCCGGGGGTGGCCGGGGTCGAGGCGCAGCCGGGGCGCCTGCCGGGCCCCGACCTGGTCGAGGAGTTCGAACAGCGGCGCTCCGCCCCCGGACGCGTTGAGGTGGCGCCCGAGCCAGCCGGTCCGCCGGGACCTGATGAGGCGCCGGTTCTGGCGGCGGGCCCATATCCACCGGGGCAGGGTGCGGGTGAGCGGGTGCCAGACGAGACCGATGACGAAGCCCCGCAGGCCACCGGCGAGTTCGGTGGTGTCGCCGCCGCCGATGTGCCACAGGGCTCCGGGCAGCCCGCCGCGTTCGGCGCGCTGCCGGTAGACGTGGTCGCGCAGCCTGCGCGCCCCGAACCCGCTGCTGTCCTGCCCGTTGTCCTGGATGTACGTGACGACGTCGGCCATCAGCCGGAAGTCGCGGAACCGGTCGGGGACGGCGTGCCGGGGGACGTCGAAGGCGAGCCCGGCGCCGGCCTGCGCGCTGAGCAGCAGCGTGTCGTCCTCGGCGTGCAGCACGGTGTGCAGGACCCGCTTGTGCTCGGGGCCGAGGGGCCGGCGCAGCGCCTCCAGGACGCGCTGGACGCGGCCTTCGGGGCCGTCCGCCGGGGGGCTGAGGATGAGCAGGGGCGGATGGTGGGCCAGGAGGTCGCGGCGGGCGGGGTGGACGGATGTGCGGTACTCGCGGATGAAGTAGTCGGCCCCGGCGTCGTCCGGGAAGGAGGGTGGTTCGGCGGGCGTGTTCGCGGCTCTCACCTCGACCGTCAACTGCGTTGGTACGCAAGCGGGTTAAGGATGGTAGCCAGCCGCGGGGCCGGTCACAATCGGCTGGATCGGACCGGTCGGGCGAAGGGAATCGGCCGACGGCCCCGGCACGGCGGCGGAAGGTCGCCGTCGGGCCGGGGCCGTCGTCGTGGGGTGGTACGGCGCCGGTGCCTCCCCCTGGGGAGGGAGGCGCCGACCGGCGCCGGGATCGCCGGTGCCGGCGGTCAGCCTCCCTGCTTGGGGAGGACGGGCAGGCTCGCGAGCAGCCCGCTGTACGTGGCGGCGGCGATCAGGGCGCCGAGGAGGCCGAGGGCGAGTCCGGCCCAGGCGACGGCGCGGGCCCAGGGGGCGCGCGGCCGGTTGAGGAGCACGGCGCCGCCGACGACCACGGCGATCAGCGCGAAGAAGCCGTTGACCAGGGCGGTGGTGTGCCAGGGCGCGCCGTAGATGGTGCCGATCTGGTCGGTGACCTTCCCCGACTGGATCTTGATCTGGCCCAGCAGGGTCTGCCGTTCGGCCAGCAGGGTGCCGATCCAGGTCCCGGTGAGGGAGGCGAACCCGAGCCCGGCGGCGGCGACCGCCCCGGCACCGGCGGCGACCCCGGAGGACGCGGCCTCGGGGGCGTCGGCGGGGTCGTCGGCGGGTTCCGCGTCGGCGCCGGGCGCGGCGTGGGAGTCCGGGGTGATGTCCTCGTCCTTCGCGTCGGTTCCGGGGGCGGCCGTGGCGGCGTCCGGTGCGGTGTGCCCGCCGGTCGCGGGCGACGTGTTGGGGACCTCGGTCCGGGTCGTGCCCTTCGACGCCTCGGGGCGGTGCTTGCCGTCCGGGGACGCGTCCGGGATCTTGCCTTCCGAGGCCGCGCCCTGGGTCTTGTCCTCCGGGGCGACGTCCTGGGCCTTGCCGTTCCGGGCGGCGCCCGGGGCCTTCTTGTCCGAGACGGCGCTACGGGCCTCGCCCACCGCGACCCTTTTCTCCGAGGCCGTGCTCCGGGTCTCGCCCGCCGGGGCCTTGTCCCGGGCCCTGCTCTCCGGGGCCGCGCCCGGCTCCTTGTCGTCCGGGGCCTCGTCCCGGCCCCTCTCGCCCGGGATGCTCGCCCCGGCCGTCCCCTTCCGCGTGTCCTCCGCCGCCGGCCCGGCCGCTCCGGTCGGGGCCTCGGTGTCGTCCTTCTCCATGGTGCCGGTCGCGCCGGCGGCGCCGTCGGCCCCGGGCGTCGTGGTGGTCTCGCTCGTTCCCATGGGCGCGACGGTAAGCGTCCCGTCTGAGAGTCGGATGAGAGCGGGCGTACGACCCGCCCGACAACCGCCGTACGACACACGTACGCCACCCGTACGACGTATTCGCACACCCGGCGCACACCCCGGTCGGCACACCTGACGCACACCCCCGCCCCCGCGCACCTGGACGGCCTTCCGCCTCACCCGGTGACCGACTCCTCCCCGTTCTCGATGTGCCCCATCAACCTCCGCCGGAACGAGGCGTCCTCCGCCACCACCAGCTCCAGGTCGTACCACCCGTGCGCCTGCGCCGCGCGGTGCGCGACGGTGCGGGTGCCGCCGGCCCGGACCGTCAGCCTGCGCGGCGCCGCATCGCCGTACGCGAGCGGCGTGAGGGTGACGGTGAGGTCATCGCGCCCCCCGTTGACGAGGGTCAGATGGATCTCCCGGTGGTGCGCGTCGATCCGCGTACTGACCCGGGTGGCGGCCGCAGCCCCCTTCGCCGTCCCGGCGAACTCGCGCCGGAAGCCGTTCGGCCCGGTGACGGTGAAGTCGTACGCCCCGTCCTTGACCGGGACCTCCCACGCGTCCTTGTTCCGCACATCGCGGTGGTGCGGCGTCGCGTACTCCTTCGCGTACGGGTAGAGCGCCAGATGGGCCGACGCGCGGCCGCTGTTGCGGACCGCCAGCCGGAACACCGACGCCCGCGCGTCGAGGCCGCCGTCCGCGTCCGGCTGGTACGGCAGCGGGCGCGCCGGGCGGGTGCCCTCCTCCTGCCGGGGCATGGCCTGCTTGAGCGGAGGCCGGGGCGACCAGCGCCCGCTGAACGGCGGCACCTCCCCCGGCTGCCGCACCGACGGCTGCCGCCGCCCGCGCGAGAAGTCGAAGGCGCCGGTCAGGTCGCCGCACACGGTCCGCCGCCAGGCACTGATGTTGGGCTCGCGCACCCCCGTCCACCGCTCCAGGAAGCGGACGATCGAGGTGTGGTCGTAGACCTCGGAGCAGGCGTACCCGCCGATCGACCAGGGCGAGATGACGAGCATCGGCACCCGCATGCCGAGCCCGGTCGGCTTCCCGTCCCAGAACTCCCCCTCGGTCCCGGCGGGCGGCACCGGCGGCGGGACGTGGTCGAAGAACCCGTCGTTCTCGTCGTAGGTGAGGAAGAGGGCGGTGTGCCGCCAGACGTCAGGGTGCTTGCCGAGGGCGTCGAGCACCTTGTAGACGATGGTGGCGCTGGCGACCGGTGAGGAGGCGCTGGGGTGCTCGGAGTCGGCGGCCGACGGGACGATGTACGACACCTCGGGCAGCTTGCCGCTCGCGACATCGGCGGCGAACGCCGTGGCCGTGCTGTCCGGCTCCCCCCGGCGCAGCGCCCGCTCGAACAGGCTGCGCTCGGCGCGGCTGAGGGCGTGTACGCCCTCGTCGAGCAGCGCCTGCAACCGGGCGCGCTCCGTCGCGTTCGCGCCGGCGACCTTGTCGTAGAAGGCGGTCATGTTCCGGACGCCTTCGACCTTGGCGAGGGCCTTCTTCGCGACCGCCTTGAAGCTCGCGTAGAACTCCAGGTTGTTGTCGGTGAAGTTGTCCCATTCCTGGTAGACGCGCCAGCTGTGCCCGGCCTTTTCCAGGCGCTCGGGGTAGGTGGTCCAGGAGTAGCCCGGGTGGGTGTCCTCGGCGTACGCGTCGTTGCCGACGGCGCGCTTGCCGCTGCCGGGTTCGAAGCCGGTCCAGCCGCTGACCAGATGGTTGCGGTTGGGGCTGGTGGAGGAGTGGATCGAGGAGTGGTAGGCGTCGCAGACGGTGAAGGTGTCGGCGAGTTCGTAGTGCAGGGGCACGTCCGCGCGGTCGTAGTGCGCCATGGTGGCGGCGGTCTTGGCGGTGACCCAGTTGTTCATCCAGCCGCCGTTCCAGGCCCGGGAGCCGCCGTCCCACTCATGGTTGAGCGCCCCGATGTACTGGAGGTCCTTCTTCTGCGTCGCGGCCGCCTCGCGCACCGGGAACGGCAGGACGGTGCCGAGTCCCAGCAGTCCCGGCTGCTCGTAGACACTGCGGTCGCCCGGTATCCGGATCGCGTTGCGGTCCCCGTAGCCGCGTACGCCCCGGAGCATGCCGAAGTAGTGGTCG
>NZ_JCANQV010000069.1:0-23376 GCF_059553635.1 Candidatus Streptomyces philanthi | reverse complement strand
GGGCTAGGGACTGTCAGGTGTCCTTCCGGTGGACGTACTGGAAGGCGAAGCCGGCGACGCCGGTGGCCAGGAGGACGGTGCCGAGCAGGAAGAGCCAGAGTCCGAAGACGACGCCGAGGGCGGCCACGGCGCAGCCCAGGCCGGTGAGGGGCGGGTAGGCGCTGCTGGGCGGGAAGAAGCCGACGGTCCCGGAGCGCCGGCGTACCGGTGCGCCCGGCTCGTCCTCGGGGCGGTCGCCGTGCTTGTGGTGCTGCACCTGGAGGAAGAGGGCGATCAGGGCGCTCATGAGGAAGGCGACGATCAGGGCCGCCGTGCCGGCGGGCTCGCGCCCCGACCACCAGCCGTACCAGAACGCGGTCCCGCCGAAGAAGCAGGCGACGCCCGCGAAGAGCAGGGTCTCGGTCCTCACGGGCCCTCCCGCCGTCCGGCGACCGGTCCGGCCGGCGGGGCGGTGCCGGTCTCCGGGTGGTGGAGGTCGAAGGCCGGGGAGTCGGACCGTACCCGGGGCAGGGTGACGAAGTTGTGCCGCGGCGGCGGGCAGGACGTCGCCCACTCCAGGGATCTGCCGAAGCCCCAGGGGTCGTCCGTCCCGACCCGGGGTGCCCGGTGGGCGGTGCGCCACACGTTGTACAGGAAGGGGAGGGTGGAGACGCCCAGGAGCAGGGCGCCCACGGTCGCGACGGTGTGCAGGACGGTGAACCCGTCGTTCGGCAGATAGTCGGCGTACCGGCGCGGCATACCGCTCTCGCCGAGCCAGTGCTGGACGAGGAAGGTGGTCTGGAAGCCGGGGAAGAGGGTCCAGAAATGGATTTTCCCGAGGCGTTCGTCGAGCATCCTGCCGGTCCATTTGGGCCACCAGAAGTAGAACCCGCCGAACATCGCGAACACGACCGTTCCGAACAGCACGTAGTGCAGGTGCGCGACGACGAAATAGGAGTCGGTGACGTGGAAGTCGAGGGGCGGGGAGGCGATCAGTACGCCGCTGAGCCCGCCGAGCAGGAAGGTGACGAGGAATCCGGTGCTCCAGAGCATGGGGGTCTCGAAGGAGAGACTGCCCTTCCACATGGTCCCGATCCAGTTGAAGAACTTCACTCCGGTCGGTACCGCGATGAAGAACGACATCAGGGAGAAGAAGGGCAGCAGAACCGCTCCGGTGGCGAACATGTGATGGGCCCACACCACGGCGGACAGCACGGTGATGGCCATGGTCGCGCCGACCATCCCGATGTAGCCGAAGACGGGTTTGCGGCTGAACACCGGGATGATCTCGGTGACGATGCCGAAGAACGGCAGGGCCACGATGTAGACCTCGGGGTGGCCGAAGAACCAGAACATGTGCTGCCACAGGATCGCCCCGCCGTTCGCGGCGTCGTAGACATGGGCCCCGAACTTGCGGTCCGCCTCCAGTACGAGGAGCGCGGCGGTCAGCACCGGGAAGGCGAACAGTGCCAGTACGGAGGTGAAGAGCACGTTCCAGGTGAAGATCGGCAGCCGGAACATCGTCATCCCGGGCGCGCGCAGGCAGACGATGGTGGCGATGAAGTTCACCGCGCCCAAGGTGGTGCTCAGGCCGGCGACCACCAGGCCCATCGTCCACAGGTCGCCGCCCTTGCCGGGTGAGAAGACCGGGCCGTTCAGCGGGGCGTAGGCGAACCAGCCGAACGAGGCGGCGCCCCCCGGGGTGAGGAATCCGGAGACCACCATGAGGCCGCCGAGGAGGAACAGCCAGTAGGTGAGCGCGTTGAGCCTGGGGAACGCCACGTCCGGTGAGCCGATCTGGAGCGGCATCACCGCGTTGGCGAATCCGGCGAACGTGGGCGTGGCGAACAGCAGCATCATGACGGTGCCGTGCACGGTGAACAGCTGGTTGTACTGGTCGTTCGAGAGGAACTGGAGGCCCGGCCGTGCCAGTTCCGCGCGCATCAGCAGGGCCAGCAGCCCGGCGAGCAGGAAGAAGGCGAAGGCGGTCACCAGGTACATCGAGCCGATGACCTTGTGGTCGGTCGTGGTGAGCCAGCCCAGGATCCGGCGGCCGGTCGTGACGCTGCGCGTCTCCTCCCGGCCCCGGTCGCTCGCGACCGGCGCGAGTCGCGTCATCGGTACTCCCTGTGGCACGGAGCGTGGGTTCCCTGGTGTCCTGCCGGGCGCGGCGGCCCGTCCTCGTCGCGCCGGGGAGACGCCGGGGCCGTACGGCCGACCGCGCCCGGTGGGCCCGTACGGGTGCCGTGCGTCGGTCCTCCGGGCAGAACGGTTCCCGGAGGACCGGCCCCGTTAACGCCGGTCCGTCCCGATTAGACCGGACGCCACTTCGGGACAACCGGAGTGGCGTCGGGAAGACCTCATGACGGCGCGTACGAGGCCCGGGGCCGTTCGCGGTGTCACGACATCGTGACCGCACCGCCGCCCTCGCCCTTGTCCTCGTACGCCGTCCCCCGCCCGTGCGGCACCACAAGGCGCTGCGGGAACCGGCCGCCTGACCACCGCGCCCACGGGGCGTACCGCCTGCCGCTGCCCCTGAATAGCCGCTCCCGCCACAGGGACACCGCCGACCTCGCGAGCCTCTGCTTCTTCCCCCATCCTGAGAAGGAGGGGGGCGACCGAGGGAGTGGTGGGGATGCAGATCGTTGTCGACCTCACGCGCTGCCAGGGCTATGCGCAGTGCGTGTTCCTCGCGCCGGAGGTGTTCCGGCTGCACGGTGAGGAAGGGCTGTTGTACGCCCCGTCGGTCCCCGATGACCAGCAGGAACGCGTACACGAGGCCGTGGCGGCGTGCCCGGTCCGGGCCATCCTCGCGGGCGAGGAGGTGAGCACCGGTGACCCGTGACCTCGGCGAGGGGCGGATCGTCGTCGTCGGCGCGTCCCTGGCCGGACTGCGGGCCGCCGAGCACCTGCGCGAGGAGGGCTTCACCGGCTCACTGACCGTGGTGGGCGACGAGCCCTACCCGCCCTACGACCGGCCGCCCCTGTCCAAGCAGGTGCTGCTCGGTCTCGCGGCGGCGGACACCACCGGACTCCCCGTACGCCGGGACCCGGAAGCCGACTGGCGGTTGGGGGTACGCGCCACCGGCCTGGACCCCATCGCCAAGCGCGTCTCGCTGGCCGACGGCGAATCACTGCCGTACGACCGGTTGCTGATCGCCACCGGGACCCGGGCGCGCCCCTGGCCCCGCCCCGAGGAGGCCGCCCTGGACGGGGTGCTCACGCTGCGCACCCGCGACGACGCCGCACGTCTCGCCGGGTATCTGGACGCCGGACCGCGGCGCGTCCTGGTGATCGGTGCCGGCTTCACCGGATCGGAGGTCGCCTCGGCCTGCCGGGAGCGGGACATCGAGGTGACGGTCGCGGAGCGCGGGCCCGCGCCCCTGGTGGGCGCGCTCGGCGGCACCCTGTCGAAGCTCGCGGTCGGTATGCAGCGGGAGCACGGGGTGGACCTGCGCTGCGGGGTGACGGTCGCCGCGCTGCGCGGGAACGCCGACGGCCGGTTCACCGGCGCCGACCTGTCCGACGGAAGCCGCGTCGACGCGGAGGTGTGCGTCGCGGCGCTGGGGGCGGTCCGCAACGTGGAGTGGCTGGCCGACGCGGGACTGGCAGCGGGCCCCCGGGGTGTCGCCTGTGACGCCGGGTGCCGGGCCTTCGACATGTACGGGATCGTCACCGACGACGTCTTCGTGGCCGGCGACGTCTCCCGCTTCCCGCACCCGCTCTACGATTACCAGCTGCTCTCCCTGGAGCACTGGGGCAACGCGGTGGCGCAGGCCGAGGTGGCGGCCCACAACATGGTCAATCCGGGGCCGATGCGCCGCCCGCACCTGACGCTCCCCACGTTCTGGTCGACCCAGTTCGGGCACAACATCAAGTCGGTGGGGGTCCCCACCTTCTCCGACCAGATCGTCATCGCCCAGGGCACGCTGGAATCGGGCCGTCTGGCGGTCGTGTACGGCTACCGGGGCCGGGTCACCGCCGCGGTCACCGTCAACATGGCCAAGTCCCTGGAGTACTACGAGCACCTGATCGCGACCGCGGCCCCGTTCCCGCCCGCGCCCGGCGCGGCGGACCGCCCGCTCGCGGCCGAGATCCCGGTTCCCTCCGACGTGCCGGACCCCAAGGGGCTCTCCCACGGTCCCACCGTGGCGCTCACCGGCCATCTGCCGGACCGCCGGCTGGTCACGGTGCAGCCCGGCTGACCCGCTCAGCAGCCAACCCGAGGAGCCGAACCCCATGCCCGCCGACACCCTGCTGGAACGGATAACCGACTACGCAAGCCGCCCCGACCCCTACCCGCTGTACGCGGAACTCCGCGAGGCCGGTCCCGTCGTACGGCAGGCCGACGGCAGCTATGTGGTCGGCACCTACCACGCGCTCAACGCCCTGTTGCACGACCCGCGGATCAGCGCCGAGACCCGCGTCCTCGCCCCGGCGGCGGAGCTGGGGAAGCCGTCGTTCCTGGTGCTCGACGATCCCGAGCACCACAGGCTGCGCACCCTGGCCATGCGGCCGTTCGGCCCGCCGCACAGCCCCGGGCTCGTCGACTCCCTGCGGGGCCGGATCGGCGAGATCACCGGGGATCTGCTCGAAGGGCTCCGGGACCGGACGCGTATCGACGTCGTCGACGACTTCGCCTACCCGCTGCCCGTCACGGTGATCTGCCATCTGCTCGGGGTGCCGGGCGAGGACGAGCCGCTGTTCCGGGAATGGTCCGACGTACTGGTCGAGGCGTCCGACATCAAGCCCGAGGAGGCCGCAGCCGTACCGGACCAGGCGACCCAGCAGGCGCTGGCCGACATGGGCCAGTACCTGGTCGACCTCGCCGAGCAGCGCCGCGGCCGCCCCAGCCGCGACATGCTCTCCGCCTTCGTCAACGAACCGGACCCGGCCATGCGGCTCACCCGCGAAGAACTCGCGGAGACCGCCATACTCCTGCTCATCGCCGGCCACGAGACCACCGTCAACCTGATCACCAACGGGGTGCTCACCCTGCTGCGCCACCCCGACGAGCTGGAGCGGCTGCGCCGCGACCCGGGCCTGCTGCCCGGCGCCGTGGAGGAACTGCTGCGGTACGAGCCCCCGGTCCACATGCGACGGCGCGTCCCCCTCGCCGATGTGGACGTCGCGGGCACCACCCTCCCCAAGGGCTCGTCCGTCGTCCTGGCGCTGGCCTCGGGCAACCGCGACCCCCGCCGGTTCCCCGACCCCGACCGCTTCGACCCCGTACGGCAGGACAACCAGCACCTCGGCTTCGGCGGCGGCATCCACCTGTGCTTCGGCGCGCCACTCGCCCGCATCGAGGCCCGGACGGCGCTCGCCGCGCTGCTCCCCCGCCTCGGCGACGCGACCCTGCTCCAGGACCCGCCCCCGTACCGCCACAACGCCATGCTGCGCGGGCCGCGCCATCTGCCCGTCGAGTGGGGAGCCGCGGCGTGACGTGTGCGGACGGCTGGTGACGGCCGTTCAGCCCGTACGGGTCCCCGGACCGCCCCGTCAGCCCTCCAGGCACCTCCGCACCGCCTCGACCAGCCGGTTGGCGCGGGCGTCGCCGTGGCCGATCATGCGGTTGGCGACATAGGCGAAGCCGATGCCGTACTCGTCGTCCCCGAAGGCGAACTGGCCACCCGCCCCGTCGTTGCCGAAGCTGCGCGCTCCCGGCATCGGCCGGAACCCGGGCGAGTCGAGCAGGAAACCCGAGCCCCACCGCGCCCCGGCGTCGAAGCCCAGCCACCCCTCCCCGGACGACACCTCCCGGACCGCGTCCGTCACCGTGCCCGGGGCGAGCAGCCGTTCGCGGCCCCCGATGCCGGTCACCGCGGCCGCGTACAGTCCGGCGAGCCCGTTCGCCGAGGCCGCGGCGCCGGCGCCGGGCAGGTGCATGCCCAGCAGCGCCGGGTCGTTCCACCCATGGGGCTCGTCCAGGCCGGGGAAGACCAGCGCGCCGTTCATCGTCACGATACGGGTGAGCAGATGCTCGGGACCCGGCATCGCGGGCCGCCCCGGGGCCTCGGCGAGCCGGGCCCGCCCGTCCATCTCCCCGGCGGGCAGCCCGAGCCAGGCCCGCAGCCCGAGCCAGGCCCGCAGCCCGAGCGGACCGCCCGCCGTCCGGCGGAAGTACGCGCCCACGGACGTCCCGGTCAGACGCCGGACCACCTCGCCGAGCACGAACCCGAAGACATGGCCGTGGTACTCGTACGCCGAGCCCGGCTCCCACAGGGGTTTCTGTTCCTCGACCGCGCGGATCACCGGGGTCCACGCGGCGATCTCCTCGAAGGTGAGCACCCGGTCGAGGACGGGAATCCCCGCGCGGTGCCCGAGGACCATACGGCAGGTGATCGCCTCCTTGCCGTACCGCGCGAACCCGGGCCAGTAGCGGCCCACCGGGGCGTCGAGGTCGAGGCGCCCCTCCTGCGCGAGGAGGTGGACGCAGAGGCTCACGATGCCCTTGGCGCAGGAGAACACCGGCACGACCGTGTCCGGGGAGAACGGCCGCCCGGTCCGTTCGTCCGCCACCCCGCCCGACAGGTCCACGACCTTGCGCCCGCCGACGTACACCGCGACGGCCGCTCCCAGCTCCGGAAAGTCGGCGAAGTTCCGCGCGAAGGTGTCGGCGACGGCTCCGAAACGCGCATCGGCTCCCCCTTGGTACTGCTCCACCGTCTTCCCTCTCCCCTGGTCGTCGTACGCGCCGTGGACACGGCGGCCCGGGTACACCCCCCGGCCGCGTCACCGTAAGGCGGCCGCTCGGCCCGTCACGAGCGAATTGCCGGCGCCGGTTTCGTCGCTCCGCCGTCGCTTCACCGTCCGTCCGGCAGAATCGCCCCATGCTGAGAGTCGGTTCCGTTGTGCTGGGTGTTTCGGATGTGGCGCGTGCGGCCGCGTTTTGGAGGGAAGCGCTGGGATATGTCCCGCGCGAGGAGGCGGAGGACGACTGGGTGGTGCTGGTACCCGCGGAAGGGCCCGGGGTGCAGATCGCCCTCGGTCTCAGCCGGACGCCGCCCCAGGAACACCCGCGGGTCCACCTGGACCTGTACGCCGGGGACGCGGCCGATCAGGCCGCCGAGGTCGAGCGGTTGGTGTCCCTCGGCGCGCGACGCGTCGACTGGGACCTCTGTCCCGACGACGCCGACTTCGTCGTACTCGCCGATCCTGACGGGAACCGCTTTTGTGTCATCGACACCGGTCACGGGTGACGGAGGCGCCCCGTCCCTCGAAACGCGTCGGCCGGTGGGCCCTTGCACGTCCTCGATCCGCATGGCTGCTGCTCTGCCACGGAACGGAGACGGCTACCGCGGAGCGGGAAGACGCGTGCTCGAAGCCGTGTGGGAGATCCGGAGCGGGAGTGCGACGGCCGCTGTGGTGGGGCCGGACGGTGGGCTGTCGATGCTCAGGGTGCCGTCCACCGCCGCCAGCCGTTCCCGCAGGCCCAGCAGTCCGCTGCCCGCGCCTGTCCTGGCGCCGCCGGAGCCGTTGTCGTGGACCGTGATCGACAGCAGGTCGCCGGTGAGCCGTGCGTCCACCGATGCCCGGGTGGCGCCGCTGTGCTTGGAGACGTTCGTCAGCAGTTCGGCGACGCAGAAGTACGCCACCCGCTCGATCACTTCGTCCGGACGCTCGGTGATGTCCACGGTGACCTCGGTGGGGACACCGGCCTGTGCCGCCAGGTGCGGCAGCGCGTCCACGAGGCCCCGGTCGAGGGCGGCCGGGCTGATGCCGTCGATGAGCCGCCGCAGTTCCGCGATGGCCGTGTCCATCTGGGTGCGGGCGCGGGCGACCAGCGCGCGGGGGCGCGCCTGCTGCTCGTCCAGGGCGTCCGCGGCCAGCGACAACGTCATGGCGATCGCGACGAGGTGGGCCTGCGTTCCGTCGTGCAGGTCGCGTTCGATCTGGCGCAGGGTGCGAGCGCCTTCGGCGAGGGCCGTGCCGCGGGCCCGTTCGAGTGTCCGTACCCGCTGCTGCGAGGCGCTGGGACCGAGCAGTGTCCGGGCGAGCAGACGGTGCAGTGCCGTCGTCGCGCGGAGCGCGAGCGGGGCGAGTGCCAGTACGGCCAGGCCGATCAGCGCGGTGACGACGCCCCGCCAGGGGCCGGGGTGAAAGAGAACCATCCAGACAAACGCCCAGACGCCCATGGCAGGCAGTCCCAAAGCGGCCACGAAGGCGCAGACATCGATCGGGAGTCGGAGCACCAGGTACAGCATGCTGCGCCAAGCGGTCATGTCCGAAAGGCCGTTGGCGATCCACGGGAGCAGTCCGGCAGCGGGCGGTTGCTTCTCCGGGGTGTCGACCGGCTCGTGCAGCGTGGCCCGGACCAGGCGGGCGTGGCCCCGCCCCAGCAGGCGCGCGCCCCTCAGCCCCACGGCGAGAAGCGGCAGACCGATCAGGGTCAGCGAGAGCAGGCCCCCTACGTAGAGGACCGCCAGCACGTAGGCGGTCCCCAGCAGCGAGAGAGGCAGCCCGACGAGGGCGTGGGCGACCTCACGCGGCCGTACCGTCCATCGCTTCACAGTGCTCCTGTCGTCGTACGCCTCAGCTGTTGCGGTGCGGGGGCGGCCGGTTCCCGGGCCTTTTGAGGCCGTGCCGGAGGCGGCCGGCGGAACGCGGCTCCCCGGCCCGGCCGCCCGGCTGGTGGGGCGGACCGCACTCAACGGCGTGATCCGATCCTGTGCCGTGCGCCGCCGCCGCGCCACCGTGCGGGCCCCCGTGTCCGGGGTTCGGATATCCGCCCCTCGACGCGCGGTCCCCCGCCCGCACCGACGCGCCGCGCTCGGCCGTGGGAGGCGCGCCGGACGGCACCGCCCTACCCCGGCCTCACGGTCCGATCTCCTGGAGGTAGGCGACGACCGCTTTGACGCGTCGGTTGTCGGCGTCGGTGGGCGGGAGGTCGAACTTGGTGAACACGGCCGCGGTGTGCTTCTCCACCGCGCGTTCGGTGATGACGAGCAGGGAGGCGATGGAGCGGTTCGAGTGGCCCTGGGCCATGAGGTCCAGGACCTCGCGTTCCCGGACGGTCAGCCGGTCGAGGCGGCGTGGGCGGCTGTTGAGCATGCGTTGGACGATGTCCGGGTCGAGGGCGACGCCGCCCTTCGCGACGCGGCGCAGCGCGTCGATGAAGTCGGAGGTCGCGGCGACCCGTTCCTTGAGCAGATAGCCGATACCGGACGCGTCGCCGGCGAGCAGTCGTGCGGCCACGGCCGGTTGGGCGTGCTGCGAGAAGATGAGGACGGCCACGTCCGGGTGCTCCGCGCGGATGCGGAGCGCCGCACGGACCCCCTCGTCGGTGTGGGTCGGGGGCATACGGATGTCGACGACGGCGACATCGGGCGGGTCCGCGGCCACCGCGGTGAGCAACTCGTCGGCGTCGCCCGCTGTGGCGATGACATGACAGCCCCGTGCCGTCAGCAGCTCGACCATGCCGTCACGAAGAATCACCGAGTCCTCGGCGATGACCACCCGCACTCCATACCCCCTGCTCACGGCCGACCGTCATCCCATCCAACCAGAAGCGCCCCTCGTCCACCGGGGGCGATGGCGCTCCTGACGACGGATGCCGTTCCCCGAGGTCACCGCCGCACCCGTTCGCGCAAGGAGGCTCCCCCGCCCTCCCGGAAGATCCTGTCGAGTTGGTGGTCCAGGACCTCGGCGGCGGACTCCGGGCCGCGCTGGCCGACGAGGACGGCGGTGCCGAGTCCCGCGGACATGGCGAGCAGACCGATCGCGTCCCGCCGGGGCTCCACGCCGGGGTGGGTGAGGCCCGCTTCCTGTGCCTGCCGGAGGAGTCCGGTCAGTGTGTGCTCGGCGGCGTCGGGGTTCTTGATGAACGGCTGGGCGGCGAGCGCTTCGTCGGTGACGGCCAGCACGGCGTACGCGGTGTAGAGGTGGTGGAAGGTGCGGCTGTCGTCGTCGGTCGGCAGGGCCGCCCTCAGCAGGGCCTCGATCACGGCGCGCGGCCCCGGACCGTCCCCCGCGGCCCGGACCTCGGCGGTGACGCGTTCCCCGAAACTTTCCGCAAGCCGTTGCAGGCCGTGGAGCAGCAACTTCTCCTTGGTCTCGAAGTAGTACTGGACGAGCCGCAACGAGACACCGGCCTCCGCCGCCACCTCGCGCATCCCCACGGCATGCAGTCCGCGTCGTCCGGCGACCCGGACAAGCGCCTCGGCGATCCGGGCGCGCCGTTCCTCGTGGTCCACCCGCTTGGGCATCGGGCCTGCCTCCGCTCGTCGTTCCCCCCAGCCAGGACCCTTTGATGATACGCCCGTACCAACATCATGATACGTTCGTACCACGAAAACCGACCCAGGAGGTGGCCGTGCCCAAGACCACGCCCCGCACCCCGGCCGACGTGGGCCGCTATGTGAGCGACGCCCGGCGGGACCGCTACTTCGCGGCCTGCGACGCGGTCTACGCGCTGGGAGCTCCCGCGCTCGCGGAAACGGATGTGGAGACCTCCTTCGGCACCACCCACGTCTACCGGTACGGCCCCACGGACCCCGCGGCAGCGTCCCGCACCCCCGTCGTCCTGGTGCACGGCGCGGGCTCCTGCTCCGCCATGTGGTACCCGAACACCCCTGCCCTCAGCGCCGGTCGCCCGGTCTACGCGATCGACACCCCGGGCGACGCCGGACGCAGCGTCCAGCGCCGCCCCCTCCACCGCCCCGCCCACGCGGCGCAGTGGCTGGACGAGACACTGGCCGGACTCGACCTCGACCGCGTGCACCTCGTCGGCTCCTCCTACGGCGGATGGCTCGCCCTGAACCAGGCCCACCGCAAGCCCCACCGCCTCGCCTCGGCCACCCTGCTCGACCCCGGCGGCCTGGAGAAGGTCGGACTGCGGTTCTTCATCTGGATCTTCGTCAGCCTCTTCGCGACCTTCGCCCCCAAGGCACTGCGCCCACGACTGGCCGCCTGGCTGGAACAACCGGTCCTCGTCGTACCGGAATTGCGTGCCATGGTCAGACTGGGCGTCCGCGCCTTCCGGATACGCCGCCCCGCCCCGCTACCGCTGTCCGACGCCGAACTGTCCACCATCCGCACCCCGCTCTACCTCGTCCTCGGCAGGCGCAGCCTCCTCGTACACCCGCAGCGGCAGAAGGAACGCGTCCCCCGCCTGATACCGGGCGCCCGGGCCGAGATCATCTCCCGCACCGGCCACGGACCGCAGATCGACCACGCGGACGAGGTCAACCGGCGGATGCTGGAATTCATGGACTCCGTGGACTGAACACCGGGAGTCCCGGAGAGCCGAGGCGGAGTGTCTGCGGTGCAGGGGGAGACCCCACCTGCCCCGCAGACACCTCAGGATGCGGCAGGCGAAGGGAGCTTGCGGTCGGTCAGATCGCGCGGTCAGCGACGGAGGCCGTCCTTGCTCAAACCGGCCTGCCGCGCAGCTTGACGACTCTCACGAACGCCCCGGGACCGGCCGCCCCCTCACTCCGTTGATCTGTACATAACCTTTCCATATCAGTGTGACTGCGGTGGTTCCGCTTACAAGGAACCGTCGTTGGACATGACATGCCTTTCACCACCGATGCCGCCACCACAGGCGAGGACCCGGCTCCCGACGGCCAACGACTCGCCGAACTCCTCTTCCAGGACGGGCCCGACGACGCGCACGGTCAGTGGCGCGGGCTGATCGCCACCGGCTTGTTCCGTCATCGCCGCGATCTTCCGGATCACCAACGCTGGCAGCTCGCCTATGAACGGTTGCGCGCGGTCAACGCGGCGACGGCCCGCCCCGGGCACCTCGCCAGGGACCCGCGCGGTCTGGCCGCGGTGCACGAGTGGCTGGCGGTGGTCGACGGGGCGACGGCCACCGTGACCGGCATTCACTACAACCTCTTTCTCGGCAGCCTGCTCGACGACGAACAGTCGCCGCCCCGCGATCTCTCCGCGTACGTGGCACTCGCCCGTACCGGCACCTTTCTGTGCACCGAGCAGGCCCACGGCAACGACGTCGCCGCGCTGGAGACCACCTCGCGCTACGACCGGCGGCGCGACGAGTTCGTCCTGCACACTCCGCATGCGGGTGCCCGGAAATTCATGCCCAATACGAGTCCCTGCGGCGGCCCCAAAACCGGACTCGTCGCGGCCCGCCTTCTGACCGACGACCAGGACCACGGCGTGTTCCTCTTCCTCACCCCGCTGAGCGACCACCGGGGCACGCTCCCGGGCGTCACCGTGGAGGAGCTGCCCGAGCGCATCGGCAGCCCCGTGGACCACTGCGTCACCAGCTTCGACCGGCTACGGCTGCCCCGGACCGCACTGGTGCAGGGCGCGCACGGGCGGCTGATGCCGAACGGCGAACTCATCAGCTCGGTACGCAGCCCCCGAAAAAGGGTTCTGCACACCCTCCGCCGCGTCACCACCGGCAAGCTCTGCATGAGCGCGGCCACCCTCGGCGGATGCCGCGCCGCACTGGCCATCGCCGTGCGCTACGCCCATACCCGTACCATCGCGGGCCCGGTGGCCGGACAGCGCATCCCCCTCGCCGCGCACAGGAGTCACCACACTCCCCTGCTCCACCGCGTGGCCACCGCGTACGCCATGACGTTCCTGCACCGCGCGGTCACCGAACGCTGGCTCACCCACGGCCCCGAGGACCGGACCGAGGTCGAACGACTGGTGGCCGTGGCCAAGGGCTGGATCACCTGGCAGGCCCGCGACATCACGATCGAGAGCCGGGAGCGCTGCGGCGCCCGGGCCCTGTTCCCGGTGAACGGCCTGGCGGAGTTCCCCGCGAACGCGGACGGAGCGATCACCGCCGAAGGGGACAACCTCGCGATCTGGTGCAAGGCCGCCTCCGAGATGATCTTCGGCCATGAACTCGCCCCGGAAACCGAACCCGCCACCGGCACCGAACCCCTCACCGACCCGCGCTTCCTGCGCCGGCTGATGACCGCGTCCGAGCGCCGGTGGCATCTCAGCTCCCGCGAACTCCTCCGATCAGCGACCGGAACGGACACCCTGGGCCGGTGGAACAACGCCTCAACCGCCGCCCTGAACCTGGTGGAGACCTACATCATCGGCCTGGCCGCGGACGCATTCACCACAGCGTCCACGGGCGTCACCCACGCACCAACCCACACCGCCCTCAACGACCTCTGCGCGCTGTTCCTCCTCCGGCACATCGAACCACGCACCGGACAGCTACTTGCGGAAGGATGCCTCACCACCGACCAGGTACGAGCCCTCCCCCACACCATGCACGCTCTCGTCTCCCGCCTCGCCCCCCTTCTGCCCACCCTGACGTCGGCCTTCCGGGTCCCGGAGGAGCATCTTGCGTCCCTCCCGATGCTGGCGGCTCCGTGAGAGCGGTTGAGCGCGGAACCCGTAGCGCCGTCGGACGTGGTACGAGGCGGAGCCGGGCCAGGTCCCGTACGTCGTCTTCCCCCCGTTTCCGGGGGCGGCAGCCGGTTGGGCAACGTCCGGGCCTGTGGGGGAGCCCGCCAAGGGCCGCCCAGCCACAGCGCGGCCGCTACCCCACCCCATCGCCCCTCGCCGCCGCCCGGTACACGGCCACCGCGACGGCCAGGTCCTCCCAGGCCATGCCGACGCTCTTGAAGAAGCGGGGCGGGCCGCCCTGTCCCGGAGTGGGCAGTCGTCCTGTGACCAGGTCGGCGAGGGTGCCGGTGATGTGGTCCGGGCCGATGGCGCCTTCGGTGCGGGGGATCACGAGGTCGCCGGCCTCGCGCCAGGCCGCGGTGTGTGACTCGACGTAGAGCTCGGCCGTGCGGACCAGTTCGGTGTCGGTCTCGCGGGCGTCCGGTTCGTGCGAGCCGACGGCGACGACGGTGGTGCCGGGGGTGACGAGGCGGCCGTCGAAGAGGGGTTCGCGGGCGGTGGTGCAGCAGACGACCAGGTCCGCTTCGGCCACTTCCTCGGCGGTTCCGGTGCGGGCGAGGGGGACGCCGAGGCGTCGGGCATGGACGGCCAGGCTCCGGCCGGCCACGGGGTTCCGGGCGATCACGACCGCTTCCGCCACGTCCCGGACGGCGAGTACGGCTTCAAGGTGTCCGTACGCCTGAGGGCCCGAGCCGAACAGGGCCAGGCGCAGCGGGCGTCCGGCCGGGGTGAGGTGACGTACCGCCAGGGCGGAGACGGCGGGGGTGCGCAGGGTGGTGAGGGCGGCGCCGTCGAGGAGGGCGAGAGGGCGGAGGGTGGGGCCGTCGAGGAGCAGATAGCTGCCGGTGATGCGGGGCAGCCCGCGGGCCGGGTTGCCGGGCACCACGCCGGTGATCTTCACCCCGGCCCAGGAGCGGGAGGCGGCGGGCATCAGCAGGAGTTCGCCACCGGGTACGGGCACCGCGGTCCGCTGCGGGCCGGACTCGGGGTCCAGTCCGTCACGGAGGACATCGGCCAGGGCGTCGACGGCTTCGGCCGGACCGAGCAGGGACTCGATCGTCGCGGCGTCGAGGAGGCGCGGCGGGGTGGCGTCAGGGGTGGTGTTCACAGCGGGAATCCTGTTTCGAGGGTGTCGTACGGGTCGAGGGTGAAAAGATGCTCGCCGGTCCGGTGGGCGGTTCCGGTCACCTCGGTGAGCAGGCCGTCCGGTGTGCTCGCGGCGGGGACGGTCCGTCCGGTGAACATCGTTCCCACGATGGACTCATGGGCCAGTTCGGCGCCCGCGTCCAGGCGTCCCTCGTCCGCCAGCAGGGCGAGTCGGGCGGAGGTGCCCGAGCCGCAGGGCGAGCGGTCGATCTGGCCGTCGGCGAAGACGGTGACATTGCGTTGGTGCGGGCCGGTGGGGGTGTCGGGCAGTTCCTCGTGGAGGATCACCCCGTACACCCCGGAGAGCAGGGGCTCGTCCGGATGCCGGGTGGCGGGGTGGTGCGCGAGCGCGGCGCGGATCTCCCGGCCCGCGCGGACCAGTTCCGGCAGTGAGGCGCGGTCGACGGTGAGGCCGAGGGCGCGGGCCGGGAGTGAGGCGTAGCAGGCACCGGCGTACGCGAGGTCGGCCTCGGCGGTGCCCAGCGTGGTGACGACCGGCACCTCGCGGGCGGTCACCCGGGCCGGGACGTTGCGGAAGGTGACGCCCGTGGTGCGGCCCGCGGCACGGTGGACGGTGGCGGTGACCCGGCCGGACGGCACATCGACGCGGACCTGGGCGTTTCCGTCGTCGGGGGCGGCGACCAGACCGGAGTCCACGGCCCAGACGCCGAGCGCCATCGTGCCGTGTCCGCACGCGGTCGAGTAGCCGTCCTTGTGCCAGAACAGCACCCCGAGATGCGCGCCGTCGTCGTCCGGGGGCACCACGAAGCCGCCGTACATGCCCGCGTGCCCGCGCGGCTCCCGGACGAGGAGACGGCGCAGGTCGTCCAGGGCGCTGCGGCGCGGGGGCGTTCCGGGGCCCTGGGGCCCGAGGAGGGTGGCGCGGCGTTCGGCCACGGTGTCCCCGGGGACCGGTGGCATGCCGTCGGCGGTCGTGTCGACGATGCGGAAGGGCTCTCCCGCGGTGTGGTAGTCGGTGGTGCGCACGGTGACGGCGGGGCTTGGGGTGACGGCCGTGAGGCGGTGGGTGGCGGTGCGGGTCACGGGTGAGACCTCCGAGGCAGAGGTGGTTGGGGTCAAGGAGGTGCCGGACGGTATCGATGGGGCGAGCGGGGCTGGCTCGCCCGGTGAGGGCACGGTCGTGCGGAGATGCCGTGGGTCACGGCCGTGGTGCGGGCCGGTCGGGAAACACGGGGACGGGGCGGGGTTCATCGATGGAGTCGGTGGTGCACGTTGATGGCCGGATTCAGACGGTCCCAAGGCCGCCGGCCTCCGGCGCGTTCCGCTCTCCCGGGACGAGCCGAAGGGTTCGCGGCACGGTAGCCACTCGCACGCGCCGCCCGGTCACCACGTAGGCCCCCGCACGACGCCGGTACCGCTCCTCCCGCCCCCAGCGGCGGAAACCTCTTGCGAAAGGCCGTCATCACTTCCCCGGAACGGCTTGCGCGAACACCCCCACGCAACCGCCACGCACCCACGTACGCCCTGTCCGGCTCGTCCACAACCAACCACCCCAGCCCACGCCCACCCCTACCACATCCCCTCACAAGAATCTCCCAAACCACACAAGCACATTGACGCACCATCTCCCCTCCGATAAAGATGAGCCACCCTGCATGACAGCGTTGTCATGCGGCGGGTGTCACGCAGGAGGAGAGTCGTTGATGGCTGATTCGCCCGCACGGTCCGGAATGGACCGACGCACGTTCGTCAGGATGCTCGGCGCGGCGGGGGTGACGGTCGGCCTGGCCGGCGGCTTCACCCTGGCCGGCCCCGGAACCGGTGTCGCGTACGCCGCCGAGGAGGAGGGCCGTGCGCGTGCGCCGCACCAACCGTACATGCACGGCTACAACGCCGCCGGGCTGAAGGCGTGGACGCCGCAGAGCGACCCGTACGCCAAGTACTTCCGTTCCCGGGTGCCGCTGGCCACCCGTATCGCACCGTTCGCCGCCACCCAGGCCCGTCCCTCGCTGACCTCGGACGCGCGGGTGATGAACATGTCGTACGACTACGACAACGCGTTCTTCACCGCCTACCGCTACAACGACCAGTTCGCCCGCCGCCTGATGCGCTTCTGGCAGTACAGCGATCTGTACGCGTCCTGGCACGGGATGCCGGTGTGGGGTTCGTCGACCAGTACGCCCGAGCACGGCCTGATCAATCTGCCCAATCCCGCGTACACCGACGCCGCTCACCGCAACGGCGTGAAATCTCTTGCAGGGTGGTTCTGGCCGCGTGAGGGGGCGTTCTCCGCGTATCTGGAGCAGCGCTCCGACGGTTCCTTCGTCGTCGCCGACAAGCTCGTGGAGATGGCGGAGTACTTCGGTTACGACGGGTATTTCATCAACCAGGAGGCGTCCGTCTCCCAGGCCGACGCCACGCGGCTGATGGCGTTCCTGAAGTATCTGCGCGCCAAGGCGCCGACCGGGTTCCACCTCCAGTGGTACGACACCATCGACACCACCGGCCGTCTCACGTACCAGAACCAGTTCAACCACGTGAACGCCGCCTGGGTGCGGAACGAGGGCGAGGCCGTCAACCACAGCGTCTTCGTCAACTACGCCTGGAACGCGTCCCGTGTCGCGTCCTCGGTGGCCACGGCCGAGCGGCTCGGCATGGACGTCCACGAGGTGGTCTATCTCGGTACGGAGAACGAGAAGTACGGCTTCAACCCGCCCTACGACACCCGGCTGATCTTCCCCGAGGGCGGCCGGGCCCGCACCAGCTGGGCGCTGTTCGGTACGCACATGGCCTGGGCGAACAACCCCGACCGCGACGATCCGGACAAGCAGCGGGACACCTTCGTACGGGAACGCCGCTACTGGTCGGGGCCGAACGAGGACCCCACCCGCACCGGCCGTACGGAGTACGCGCCCTGGCCGGACAACGGGAGGCCCAACGACCCGGACAACCACCGCAAGTGGGACGGCGTCGCCCACTACATAGCCGAGCGTTCCGTCATCGGTGCGTTCCCCTTCGTCACCCGCTTCAACACGGGTCACGGACGTGCCTTCTTCCTGGACGGCACCGCCCGCTCCGACCGGGAGTGGAACAACGCCGGTGCCCAGGACGTGCTGCCCACCTGGCAGTGGTGGGCGGTCAGCGGCGGCGACGGGGCTCCGCTGCGTGTCGACTACGACCACGACGCCGCGTACGACGGCGGCAGTTCGCTGCTGATCAGCGGGGAGCTCGGTCCCGGCAACCCCACCACCGTCCGGCTGTTCAAGACGCGGCTGGCCGTCGGCGGCGGGGAGCAGGCCCGGCTGGTGTTCCGTACCGGCCGGCCCGGCCGGGACAGCGGGCTGGAGCTGGGGCTGGTCTTCGAGGACGCCCCGACCACGTTCGCCTGGCTCCCGGCGGGCCGGGCGAAGGGGTCCGGCTGGACGACGGTGAGCCTGCCGCTCACCCGGTTCAAGGGCCGTACCGTCGCCGCCCTCGCCGTCCGCGTCTCGTCCCCCGTCAAGGCCCCCTCCTACCGGCTTCACCTGGGCGAGCTGGCGCTGCTGCCCTCCGGGACGCCCGCCGCCCCGGCGTGTCCGACCGGTTTCACGGTCGAGGCGGCGCATCCCGACGCCGCCGGCGCCACCGCCGAGGTGTTCCTCGCGTGGGACCTGGCCGGCAAGGGCGTGTGGTACTACGACATCTGGCGGCAGCGCGCCGACGGTACGCCGGAGCCGCTGGGCCGGGTCTACGACGAGGTCTACTACGTCAAGTCCCTGACCCGGGAGGGCAAGGAGGCCGCGACGTCCCTGTCCCTGGTGGCGGTGGCCCCCGACGGCACCCGCTCCGCCCCCGCGACGGCCCGCGTCCACTGGACGTGATGCCGCGAGGGACCTGACCGGACCGGCCGCCCTCCCCCGTTGCCGGGGTCTGCAAGAAGCTGTCAGGCGTATCGGCAGACAGGTGAAAGGGCTTGCAGTCGGGCTGTCCGGACCGGTCGCAGCAGCCAGAACGCGCGAGGTCCCGCCCACAGAAAGCGGGCGGGACCTCGTCGGTGGGCCGCGTGTCGCGGGCGGGCGTCAGCGGTAGTACAGGGCCGTCCGCCTGCCGTCCACCTCGTGGACCTGGACGGGGGTGTCGAACACGTCGCTGAGGATCTCCGGGCGCATCATGCCCTCCGCCGTGTCGGAGGCGGCGATGCGTCCGTCGCGCAGGGCGATGATGCGGTCGGAGTACATCGCGGCGAAGTTGATGTCGTGGATGATCAGTACGACCGTCTTGCCCAGTTCGTCGGCCGCGCGGCGGAGCTGGCTCATCATGCGCACGGAGTGCTTCATGTCGAGGTTGTTGAGCGGTTCGTCGAGCAGGACGTACTGGGTGTCCTGGGCCAGCACCATGGCGACGTAGGCGCGCTGGCGCTGGCCGCCGGAGAGCTGGTCGAGGTAGCGGTGCTGAAGGTCGCCGAGGTGGAGGAAGTCGAGCGCCTCGTCGACGTGGGCGACGTCCTGGGCGGTCAGACGCCCCTTGCAGTGCGGGAAGCGGCCGAACGACACCAGTTCCCGTACGGTCACCCGGGCCGTGAAGTGGTTCTCCTGCCGCAGGACGGACAGCACCCGCGCCACGTCCTGGGACTTGGCCCGGTGCACGTCGAGGCCGTCGACGGTCACGGTGCCCGAGGTCGGTTCGGCGAGCCGGCCGAGGATGGTGAGCAGGGTGGACTTGCCCGCGCCGTTGGGCCCCACCAGCGAGGTGACGCCGCCGGCCGGGATGCGGCCGGAGACCGGCCCGAGCACCACATGCTCGCCGTACGCCTTGCGGATGTCGGTGAACTCGATCACAGGGTCCCCTTCCGGAGCAGACGGACGAGGAAGACCGCCCCGCCGAGGAATTCGATGACGACGGTGAGCATGCCGGAGGCGTAGAAGACGTGCTCCATGATGAACTGCCCGGCCACCAGGGTGAACAGCCCGATCAGGAAGGCCAGCGGCATGACCACGGAGTGCCGGTGGGTGCCGGCCATCTGGTAGGCGAGCAGCGCGGTGACGAACCCGAAGAAGGTCATGGGGCCCGCGAGCGCCGTGGACAGCGAGACCAGTACGGCGATCACCACCAGCATCAGCGTCATCTCGCGCTTGTGGTCGATGCCCAGGTTCGTCGCGGCGTCACGGCCGAGCAGCAGGGTGTCGAGGCGGTGCCGCCGCTGCCAGAGGATGGTCCCCGCGACCAGGCACACCGCGAAGGCCAGCGGCAGGTAGGACGCCTCGGCGCTGCCGAGCCGTCCGAGCAGCCGGACGGAGAGCACGTCGTACTCGGCGGTCGACAGCAGCCGCTGGAGGAAGAGGGACAGGCTGGTGAAGGCGAGGCCGAGTGCCACGCCGACCAGCAGCAGTACCTGCATGCTGGCGTGGCTGCCGGAGAACAGCCAGCGGAACAGCAGCGTGGTGAAGGCGACCATCAGCAGGGTCTGGGTGATGAGTTTGGGCAGTCCGTCGGTGGCGGCGAGGACGCTGCCGCCGAAGACGAAGACCATCAGGGTCTGCATCAGGGTGTAGACGGAGTCGAAGCCCATGACCGAGGGGGTCAGGATGCGGTTGTGGGTGATGGTCTGGAAGACCACGGTCCCCACGGCCTGCGCGAACGCGGCCACGACCATCGCGCCGAGCATGGTCAGCCGCCGCTCGATGGCGAAGTCGAACGAGCCCTGGACGAAGAGGAAGAGGAAGCACACCACGGCGGCGGCGGTCAGGGCGGCCATGATGCCGATCCGCGCGCCGACCGGCAGTCCCCGGCGTACGCCGTCCCCGGCGGGCGGGGTCTGTGCGGCGGGTGCGGGCGGTGGGCTCTGGGGGGCCTCGGTGGCCGTCGCGGAAGTCTCAGACATACGCCTTACCTCGCTGACGCAGGATCATCACGACGAACACGGTCGCCCCGACCGCACCGAGCACCACGGTGGCCGGGATCTCCAACGGGAACACCACGACGCGTCCGACGAGATCGCAGGCGATCATCAGGGCGACGCTGCTGAGCACGACCCACGGGAGGTTGCTCCGTACGTCGTCGCCGCGTACGAGGGAGACCAGGTTGGGCACGATCAGTCCCAGGAACGGGATGAAGCCCACCACCACGGCCGTGACACCGGTCGCCAGGGCGACCATGGTGATGCCGGCGAACATGATCCGCTTGTAGGGCAGGCCGAGGCTGGTGGCCACGTCCTTGCCGAGTCCCGCGATGGTGAAACGGTCGGCCGCGAAGTAGAGCGCGACGACGATGAGCCCGACCACCCACAGCGGCTCGTAGTTGCCGCGCACCACGGAGCTGAAGCCGCCGGAGCGCCAGGCGGCGAGCATCTGCAGCAGCTCGGTGGAGTTGGCGATGTACAGCGTCACCGCGCTGACCAGCGTGCCCAGCATGATGCCCACGATCGGCACGATGACCTGCGATCTGAGGGCGATGCGCTGGAGTACGCCGAGGAAGACGAGCGCGCCCGCGAAGGCGAACAGGCTCGCCACGATCATCTTCACCATCACCGGCGCGGCCGGCAGGTACAGGGTGAGCAGCAGAATGCCCAGGGCCGCCCATTCGCTGGTCCCGGTGGTGGTCGGTTCGACGAACCGGTTCTGTACGAGCATCTGCATGACCACGCCGGACACGGCCATCGCCGCGGCGGCGAAGACGAGCGCGAGCGTGCGCGGCACCCGGGAGATGAAGAACATGCTCCGGGCGTCGGGGTCGGTGAACAAGGAGGGTATGTCGATGTGGTAGCCACCGACGAGCAGGGAGGCGGCGATCAGCGCCAGCACACACAGGGTGGCCAGTGCGAGCGGAAGTTTGCGCATGCGGTTTCCGAGGGGGTAACGGACGGCGCGCGGGCACCCGTGCCGTGGTGGCAGGGTGCCCGCGCCGGCGCGGGGGCGGAGGGGGTCAGCCGGCCTTGGTGAAGGCGGTCGCCACCTGGTTGAAGGCGTCGGTGTACGCCTGGGCGCCCTCGGTCACGTAGAAGTCCGTCGGCAGGTAGACGACCTGGCCCTTCTTGCGGAAGGTGGTCTTGTCCCATGCCTCCATGCCGTCGACCAGCTTCTTCGCGGCGACGGCCTCCTTGCCCGGCTCGGCCACGGCGGCGTCGCGGTCCATCAGGATCATCCAGTCGGGGTTGAGCTGGGCGATGGTCTCGGGGGCGAGCCCGGAGTCGTTGTGGACGGAGGTGCTCTGCTCGCCGTCGGACTTGAGGACGTTCTTCAGGTTCAGCGGCTCGATGAGCCGGCCGATGCGGCTGGCGCCGTTGTCGACCTTTCCGGCGGTCACGACGCCGAGGAAGACCTTCTCGCCCTTGGTGGCGTCGGCGGCGGCGCCCTTGGCCTTGTCGAGCGCGTCGACGATCTCCTTGGCCTTGTCCTCCTTGCCGAAGATCTTGCCCAGCACCTCGGTCTGCGACTTGAGCGAGTTCACGTACCCGCCCTTGGCCTCGTCGGACGGGGCGACGTCCACGGTCTTCGCGATCTTGGACAGCTTGTCCTGGTGGCTGGCGAACCGGTAGCCACCGATGATCAGGTCCGGCTCGGCGGCGTTGATGGCCTCGAACTTGGGCTCGCGGTGGTTACCGGCGTCGGCGATCGAGGAGTCGTTCTTCCAGTCCTCGAACCCCTTCTTGGGGAGCAGCGGCTTCGGCACGGCGACGGGCTTGACGCCGAACGCCTTGAGGGTGGCGAAGGAGGTGTTGTCCAGCGCGACCACCCGTGCGGGCTTGTGCGGCACCTTCATCTCGCCGTTGCTCGTCGCGACCGAGACGGTGTCCTTGCCCTTGCCCTCGTCGGACTTCTTGTCGTTGCCGCAGGCGCTCAGCACCGCGCCCGCGCACAGGATCGTGCCGGTGACGGCGAAGGTCTTACGAAAACGTGTGGAAAGCACGACGGTGACTCCTAGGTCTGACGGGCGGCCGGCAATGCCCCCTCCTGCAGCGCCGACCACTGACTACCCCTGAATGACTTTGCTTAGCCTAACCTAAATTTTGGAACTGTTGATCCACTCATTGCCGAATCGCGGGATTGGGGCCGTTCCTCCGGGTCCGGGACACCTGCGACCCGCCCTCCTCCGGACCCACCACAGCCATGGTGACCAGGCACGACGCTCCCCCGCCCGCGTCGGTTGGCCGACCTCGCCCCCTGTCTCCGCCCGCTGTGCAAAGGCGCCTGGACCGCGATCAACCGGATGCCTACGGTGAAGGACGCGGCGCGCCGGGAAGCTCGTCCGGCCCCGTATCCGACTCCGTTCTCGTCCGCTGTGTCCTCGACAGCGTTGTGCGTTCAGGGGTGATGAGATGAGCCACAGGGTGACTCACACGTTCTGCAGCTGCTGGCCCGGGGCGACGGTATGGCTGACCGGTCTGCCGAGTTCCGGAAAGACCACCCTCGCCGAGGGCCTGGCCGCGAGGCTGCGGCCGGACGGCCGAAGGGTCGAGGTGCTGGACGGTGACACCTTGCGGCGCACCTTCTCGCCGGAGCTGGGGTTCAGCCGGGAGGACCGCCACCTCAATGTCCGGCGTACCGGAATGCTCGCCTCGGTCCTGGCCCGGAACGGGATTCTCGCGCTGGTGCCGGTCATCGCCCCGTACGCGGACAGCCGGGAAGCGGTCCGGAAACTTCATGCGGAAAGTTGCGTCGCTTACCTGGAAGTCCATGTCGCCACCCCGGTCGAGGTCTGTGCCGAACGGGACGTGAAAGGGCTCTACGCGCAGCAGGCGGCCGGGAAGATCACCGGGCTGACAGGGGTGGACGACCCGTACGAGGCCCCCGAGGCACCGGACCTGAGGCTCGACACCCGGGGCCGGTCCGTGGAGCGGTCGGTGGACGCGCTGCGGACGCTGCTGGCCGAGCGGGGACTGGCGTGACGGACGTGGCCGGTGCCCGGCCGGCGACCGGCAGTCCCTACGTGCTCTCGCATCTGGACGTGTTGGAGTCGGAGGCGGTGCAC